>CALMPQ010000455.1 GCA_937872005.1 uncultured Propioniciclava sp. | reverse complement strand
AACCCTGAACCCATTGATTAAGAGTCAATTGCTCTGCCAGTTGAGCTAGCGGTGCGCGCGAAGAGAAACTTTAGACCATGCCCGCCCGATTCGCGAAATCGGCCCTCGGGGAGGGACGCAACCCACTCCGCCGGGTGGCTCCTGAACGGGTTTGGCCCCATCCGCGCACGATCCCCACCCGGTGGAGTGGGGCGTGCGCAGGGAGGAGGCCGGGTCAGCGCCGCACGAACGCCATCCGCTCGCGACGCAGGCCCTCGTGCTGCTCGGCGCCCCGCGCCAGCGGCTCCAGCGGACGCCCCAGCGCCAGCTCCAGCAGGTGGTCGGCCAGGGCGGGGTTGCGGGCGAGCACCGGCCCGTGCGGGTAGGTGCCGATCACCCGCCCGGACGCCGACGTGGCCCCCTCGGTCCCGTCACCGTTGTTGCCCACCCCGACCTCGACGCGGGCCAGGGGGATGGCGTCCGGGCCGAGGAACGTGTGGCCACCGTGGTTCTCGAAGCCGGTCAGCACGTACTCCGACCCATCGGGCCGCGTCCACGAGGTCAGGATCTCGCCCACGGCGCGGGACGCCCCGCGTCGCGTCGTCACGTCCAGCACGCCCAAGCCCTCGCGGACCTCCTCCTCGGCCCCGCCGATGGTGAAGGTCTTTCCGCAGATCTGGTAGCCGGCGCACACGGCGAACAGCACGGCGCCGGCGTCCAGCGCCCGGAACAACCCGCCGTCCTCCTTGAGCGAGCGGACCGCCGTCGTTTGGGCGGCGTCCTCACCGCCACCCAACAGGTAGATGGCGCCGTCGTCGGGCAGGGGCGTCCCGGGCTCGGCGAAGACGACCTCGGCGTCGATGCCGCGCCAGCGCGCCCGCTGGGCCAGCACGCGCGAGTTGCCCTGGTCGCCGTAGATGCCGAGCAGGGACTGGTACACCACCACGATCTTCATCGCAGACCTGCCATCTTGAGGAGCTTCTGGAACGGGGTGTAGGTCGAGATGAGGTCGACCGGCTGGGGGGAGTCCTTGACGGCGGCCAGCGCCTCGGACAACTCGAGGATCACCTCGTGGGACACCTCGGCGTACTCCAGGCGCACGGCCAGGTCGTACGCGCGCGGGCCGGTGCACACGACGTGCTTGCCGACGAGCTGCTCGAAGTCGACGTCCCAGAGCCAAGAGACGTCCTTGCCGTCGGCGGCCACGGCGTCGATCGCCAGCACGACGGTCGGCGTCGACAGCAACGCCAGCGACTCGGCCCACCCGGCGGGGTTCTTCGACAGGATCAACCGCGCCGACGTCTCCCCGAACGTCGCCACCGAGAACCGACCCGCCGGCGCCTCGACGGTGCCGAACCCGCGGATGGCGTCGTCGACCGAGACCCCCAGCTCGACCGCCGCCGCGAGCGCGCAGGCCGCGTTCGAGACGTTGAACGACCCCGGCACCTTCAGCTTCGGGTCGACCACGCGACCGCCCGGCAGGGCGATGAGCCCGTCGCGCACCTGGTAGTCGGGGGCGTGCTCGGTGAGGTCGCAGGAGGGGCAGTCCCAGCGGCCCTGCGGTTCGTCGGGGTTGGGGTCGACGCGGGTCAGGATGCCGCCGCAGGCGGGGCACAGCACCGCGTCGGCCGACCACTTCGAGGGGGTGTCGACCCAGATGACCTGCCGGGCGAACTCGACCGCCCACGTGATCAGCGGGTCGTCGGAGTTGGCCACCACCACCGGGCCGGCCGCCCCCGCCTTCTGCAACGCGTCGCGCCAGGACCGGGCCAGGAACTTGATCTCGTGGTTGCGGTCCAGCTGGTCGCGGCTGAAGTTGAGCATGACCAGCACCTCGGGGCGTCCCGCGGCGATGAGGTCGGCGATCACCCGCTCGTCGGTCTCGAGCACCGCCAAGTCGGCGCGGGGCGCCTTCGCCAAGGCCGACGCGATGCCGTAGTGCAGGTTGGCACCGTCGGCGTTCGTCACGAGCCGGCCGGCGTCCGCCCCCAAGCCAGACCGAAGGGCAGCCGCCAGCAGGTGCGAGGTCGTGGTCTTGCCGTTGGTGCCGGTGACCGACGCGATGCGCCGTCCCTGCACCAGGGAGCCGAAGGCCCCGGGGTGCACCCGCGTGAGCACCTGCCCGCGGATCGACGCGCCGGACCCGCGGCCCAGCACGCGCGAGGCGAACGCCGCGGCGTCCCCGAGGAGTGTTCCCGCGCCCAACCGCACCCGGTCGGCCAACGGACGTCGTGCGGGTGTTGCGCGCTGTGAGAGGTCGTTCGGCACCCGCCCATTGTGCCAGTACGCCTGGTGGTGGAATGGAGCCACGCGACCAGGGAGGTGCCATGCGACCCGAACGGACCACGATCGAGCTCGGCTTCGGCCCCGTCTCGTACCTCACCTGGCACCCGGACGCCGCCCGCTCGGCCCCGCCCGTGGTGCTGTTGCACGGGGGTGGGCTCGACAACGCGTGGCTCTCGTGGGACGGCCTCGGCTCGGCGCTGGCCAATGCCGGCCACCGCGTCATCGCCCCCGACCACCCCGGCTACGGGGAGAGCCCCCTGCCCTCATGGCCCGCCACCCAGGAGCGGCTGGTCGCCTACGTCGGGGAGTTCCTCGATGCGCTCGGCCTCGACGAGGTCACCCTGGGCGGGCTCTCGCTGGGCGGCGGGATGGCGCTCGGGTGTGCGCTCGACCACCCCGACCGCGTGCGCGGGCTGATGCTGTTCGGTTCCTACGGGCTGGCCGACCACCAGTTCGGCGGTCTGCTGGCCTGCCCCGCGCAGTGGTTGAGCTGGGCGACCCTCCGCACCGGCCTGATGCGCCGCAGCATGGACGCCTACGCCCGCAACCGCCGCCTGCTCACCAGCAGCCTGCGCGGCATCATCCGCAACCCGGCGTCGCTCACGCCCGACCTCGTGGACGCCGTGGTCGCCGAAGCCGCCCGACCGAACGCCTTCGAGGCGTTCGAGCAGTGGCAGCGCGACCAGATCCTGCCCGGGCGCCTGCGCACGAACTACTCCGGGCGGCTCGGGGAGATCCGGACGCCCACCCTCGTCGTCCACGGCACCCACGACTCGGGGGTGC
>CALMPQ010000454.1 GCA_937872005.1 uncultured Propioniciclava sp. | reverse complement strand
GCCGGCAGGTGCTGCCGGCCCCTCGCCCTCGGACGACCGCACATGCTGTTCTCAGGCCAGACGAGATCTTGAGGCTGCCTTGACCGGTCCCCCCGGTGAGGGGAACCACCATGGTCGTCGTGAACACGACGAACAACACTTGGGCCCGGGTCGGCCACCAGACCGACCGGGCTGCGTCGCCCATGGTCACCCTGGTAACCGCAGAGGCCTGCCACCTCTGTGAGGACGCCCACACGGAACTCCTGAACCGCGCGACCCAAGGGCAGCTACTGCTCGACCAGGTGGACGCCGAATCACCGCAGGGCCAGAAGCTCCTCCATCAACACCGCCCGGCCATGTTCCCCCTCGTGCTGCTCGACGGCGCGTTCCTCAGCGCCGGACGCCTCCCGCGCCGCAAGCTCGACCGCGCCCTCGCGGCACGGAAGGCCTCGTGATGGGCTCGGAACTCCTGGCAACTGGCAGCATCCTGGCCGCCTTCTTCGCGGGCACGGTGGCACTGTTCGCACCCTGCTGCATCGTCTTCCTCGCCCCGTCGTACCTGGCTGCTGCGGTCAAGAACAACCGGTGGCGCCTCCTCCCGCTGACCTTCGTCTTCGCGGCAGGCCTGGCGCTCGTCCTGGTCCCGATCACGCTCGGGGTGAGTCTGCTGGCCGGTGCGATCGCCAAGTACCACGTGATCCTGTACTGGGCCGGTGGCCTGCTCATGATCGGCCTCGGCCTGCTGGCCCTCAGCGGCCGGATGTGGTCGATGCCGTCGATGCTGCGCGCCCCCGACACCACCCGCGGCGACACGGCGACCTTCTTCAGCCTCGGCGTGTTCTCCGGGATCGCGTCCAGCTGCTGCGCCCCCGTCCTGGCAGGCGTGATGACCCTGTCCGCCCTCTCCGGCAACCCGCTCGGGGGCCTGGTCCTCGGGCTGGCGTTCGTGTTCGGCATGGTCATCCCGCTGCTCGTCATGGCACTCGTGTGGGACGCCGCCCGCCTCAACGAACGACGCTGGGGCCGGGCGAAGCACATCAGGGTGACCGTCGCCGGCCGCAGCCTGCACACCAACAGCGTCAACCTGCTCGTCGCGGGCGCGTTCGTCATCATGGGCGTCTGGGTCATCACCCTCGCAGGCTCCGCAACGATGACCGGGTCGGGCACCTGGGTGCAGCTCGCCGCCGGCGACTGGATCACCCAAGCTGCTCAGACCGTCCTCGGCTGGCTTGCCCCGGTCCCTGAGCCCGTCCTCGGCCTCGCCTTGTTGGGGCTGGCCGGGGTGTTCGTGTGGACCACGCTCCGCGACCGCCGCCGCGACGCGCGCCAGGGAGCCGAAGAGCACGCCGACGCCGACCCCACCCTGCCGCACTGCCACAGCACGACCGACGCCGACCACCCGATCGCCGACCACGACACCGCGAGGAACTGACGACCATGCCCAGCAACCAGCGCACCACCATCAGCCGCCGGCAACAGCTCCGAGACCAACGGGCACGCGAATCAGCCAAGGAGACCAAGCGTCGCCGCCTGTTCAGAATCGCGACCGGACTGCTGACCACGCTCATCGTCGCCCTCGTCGGGTTCGGCCTGTGGAGCGCCCGCCCCGTCGAGGGTGGCCCGTCCGGCCAGGCGCCCGCGTTCACCCTGCCGACGACCGCGGGCACCACCGTGTCCCTGGCCGACTACCGCGGCCAGCCCGTGCTTCTCTACTTCAACGAGGGCGCCGGCTGCGGCTCCTGCACCCAGCAGATGGCCCTCATCGAGCAGGAGCCGGGCTTCGCCGCAGCCGGCATCACCGTGCTCCCCATCGTGATGAACACCGCCGCCCAGATCCAACCCGACCTGGACCGCTTCGGCGTCACCACCCCCTACCTGCTCGACGACGGCACGGTCTCGAAGGCCTACGACACCCTCGACAAGGGCATGCACCCAGGCCTGCCCGGGCACGGCTTCGTCCTGATCGACGCCGACGGCAACAAGCTCTGGCACGGCAACTACCCCTCCATGTGGCTCGACCCCGCCGAACTCCTGCACGAAGCCACCAGCCGCCTGTGAACGGGCGCGAACGCTGCGCCGCCGACCTTGTAGCGATCTTGACCGACCGCAGACGGGCCGCACGCCGTTCACGCACCACCCTGGCCCTAAGGCCAGCTCAAGAAGGGAACCAATGATGATGTGGGGAGACAACAGCGGC
>CALMPQ010000453.1 GCA_937872005.1 uncultured Propioniciclava sp. | reverse complement strand
TCGTCCCACCAGACGAACTTCTTGCGCTCACTCCACGGGCGCCCGTCGGGGTCGGCTGAGGCGCGGTTGTAGAGCACGCGGCGGTTCGCCGGCCACGCCCAGCCCCATTCGGACGCCGTCCGTCCACCTCCCCCGCCGGGCACCCTCAGGGCCGAGCGGTTGACGTCGCCGGCGAAGACGCCGGCGTAGATCCAGCAGCCACTGCTCGTGGAGCCGTCGGCGCGCAGCTGGTTGAAGGTGTCGACCAGCTCCCCCGACCCGTCGTACCCGTTGATCTCGCGCAGCACCGCCTCGGGGTCGACGTCGCCGTGCTCGTCGACCGGGTAGTCCCAGGTCAGGTCGAGCAGGGGGCGGTCACGGGGGTCGGTCGACCCGGCCAGCCGCGCGCGGATCTTCTGGCCCAGCACGTGGAAGAAGTCGAGCTCGCTCTGGCAGTCGCCCGGCGGGGCGACCGCCTGATGCCGCCACTGCAGCAGCCGCTGGGTCTGGGTGAACGTGCCGGACTTCTCGGCATAGGACGCCGCGGGCAGGAAGAACACCTCCGTGCCGATGTCCTCGGTCACCAACTCGCCGGTGGCGATCTCGGGGGCGTCCTTCCAGAAGGTCGCGGTCTCGATCAGCTGCAGGTCGCGCACCACGAGCCAGTCGAGCTTGGCCAGGGCGAGCCGCTGCAACCGCGCGTGCGCTGACCCGACCGCCGGGTTCTGGCCGAGCACGAAGTAGCCGGCCACCCCGCCGTCCAGCATCGAGAGCACGGTCTGGTAGGTGCCGTGGGCGCCGGTCAGCTTGGGCAGGTGGTCGAAGCAGAAGTCGTTCTCGGGCGTGGCGGCGTCACCGAACCAAGCCTTCAGGAGCGAGGCCACATACGCATCCGCGTTGGCCCAGTAGCCCTTCTGGCGCTTGCTCGAGATGGCGTCCAGGTACGTCCCCAACGTGGCCGTCCGACCCGCCGCCGGCATCGGCAGGTAGCCGGGCAGCAGGTTGTACAGGGTCGGGATGTCGGTGGAGCCCTGGATCGACGCGTGACCGCGCAGCGCCATGATGCCGCCGCCGGGGCGTCCCATGTTGCCCAGCAGCAGCTGCAGGATGGCCGCGGCGCGGATGACCTGGGCGCCCGAGGAGTGCTGCGTCCAGCCCACCGCGTAGCAGAAGGATGTGGTGCGCTCGCGCCCCGAGTTCGCGGTGATCGAGTCGGCGAGGTACGCGAAGTCCTCGACGCTGATGCCGCAGGTCTCGGCGACCAGCTCGGGGGTGTAGCGCGCGTAGTGGCGGCGCAGCAGGTTGAGCACGCAGCGCGGGTCGGTCAGCGTCGGGTCCTTGCGGATGCGGTGGTTCTCCAGCGGCAGTCCGCCCTCGCCGTAGGACTGCCCCTCGGCCACGTCGGGGTCGGGCGGGTCGTCGGGCACCGTGCCGCCCCCTTCCTCGGCGTAGGCCCACGAGGAGGGGTCGTACTCGCGCAACTCGGGGTCGTAGCCCGAGAAGATCCCGTCGAGGTCCTCGGCACCCACGAAGTCGGCCGAGATCACCGACGTGGCGTTGGTGTAGGCGAGCACGTACTCACGGAACCACAGCTCGTTGGTGAGCACATGGTTGACCAGCGCCCCGAGCAGCACGATGTCGGAGCCTGCCCGGATCGGGATGTGCCGATCAGCCTGCGCCGACGTGCGCGTGAACCGCGGGTCGACGTGCACCACCCGCGCCCCGCGCAGCTTCGCCTCGGTCACCCACTGGAAGCCCACCGGGTGGCACTCGGCCATGTTGGAGCCCATGATGACGATGCAGTCAGATTCCGCGAGGTCCTGGAGGTACTGGGTGGCGCCTCCCCGCCCGAACGAGGCCCCCAGACCGGGGACCGTGGCGGAGTGTCATATCCGCGCCTGATTCTCGATCTGGATCGCGCCGGCCGCCGTGAACAGCTTCTTGATGAGGTAGTTCTCCTCGTTGTCCAGCGTCGCGCCGCCCAGCGACGCGATGCCCATCGTGCGGTCGAGGCGGTTGCCGTCGGGGTCCTCGGCCTGCCAGTAGTCGTGCCGCGCGGACACGAACCGGTCGGCGATCATGTCGGTCGCCTCGGCGAGCGAGAGGTCCTCCCACTGCGTGCCGAACGGGCGCCGGTAGCGCACCGTCGTCACGCGCCGGGGCGAGTTCACCAACTGCTCGCACGCCGACCCCTTCGGGCACAGCCTGCCGCGGCTGATGGGCGAGTCGGGATCGCCCTCGATCTGGATGATCTCCTCGTCGCGCACGAAGATCCGCTGGCCACAGCCCACCGCACAGTAGGGGCAGACGCTCTGCACGACCCGGTCGGCGGTCGAGGTGCGCGCGCCCGCGGCGTCCGTTCGTGGAGAGGTGACCGCCGGGCCGCGGCCCAGCCAGTCGCCGGTGGAGAGCTGGCGCAGCACGGGCCAACCCAGCAACCGCTTGACCATGCCCACCTCCCTGCGTCCGACGTGGTCGCCACGCTAGCGGGATCGTCGGCGGGACGGAAGGATCAGGACATGCCGTTCGAGATCGCCGAGCTCTCCATCGCCCGCCACCCGTGGCTGCTCGCCCAACTGCGCCGGCTCCGCGCTGCGATCACGACGCCCCTGGCCGCCGTCGGGGCCACCATCGCCACCTCCGACGAACCGGTGCCGTTCGACCAGCGCCTCACCCTGCCCCACCGAGCGGCCCGGCGAGGGACCGTGTGGGGCACCGCCTTCACGTGCGCCTGGTTCCACGTCACGGCCGACGTCCCCACCGCCCCGCCGGGCACCCGGCCGGTTCTCATCGCCGACCTCGACGGCGAGGCGATGGTGCTGCTGCCCGACGGCACCCCCGTTGGGGCCGTGTCCAGCCGCGTGACGCCCATCGAGCAGCTCGGCGCCGCGCGCGGCAAGACCGCCCTCGCCGTCACCCCCGAGCTCGCCCCCGGCGGCCGCCTCGACCTGTGGTTCGACGCCGGCTTCAACGGCAAGCTGGTGCCCCCGTGCGCGTCACCGCGATCGGCCACGGGCACCTCGACCTGGCCTGGTTGTGGCCCCTGCGCGAGACCCACCGCAAGGCCCGCCGCACGTTCACCCACCAGCTCGGCAACCTCGCCGCCGACCCCGACTACGTCTACGGCAGCTCCCAGCCGCAGCAGTGGGCGTGGCTGGCATCGGAGCACCCCGACCTGTTCGCGCAGGTACGGGAGGCCGCGGCGTCCGGACGCCTCGAACCCCAGGGCGGGCTGTGGGTCGAACCCGACATGAACCTGCCCTCGGGGGAGTCGATCGTGCGGCAGGCGCTGTACGGGCAGCGCTGGTTCGAGCAGCACGTGGGGCGGCTCATGGAGACCTGCTGGCTGCCCGACGTGTTCGGCTACAACGCCAACCTCCCGCAGCTCCTCGCCAAGGCGGGCATGTCCAACTTCCTCACCATCAAGCTGAGCTGGAACGAGCACAACGACTTCCCCCACCGCAGCTTCGTCTGGGAGGGCATCGACGGCTCGCAGGTGCTCGTCCACATGCCACCGGAGGGCACCTACAACTCCTCGGCCACGCCCCTGTCGCTGGTCGACCTCACCACCAAGTACCCCGAGCGGGACGCCGCCCCCGAGGCCCTGCTGCTGTTCGGCACCGGCGATGGCGGGGGCGGGCCAGGCCGCACCCACCTGGAGCTCGTCAGGCGCCTGGGCTCGCTCGAGGGCTTCCCGCGCGTCGCGTACGGCACGTCGGCCGACTTCTTCACCCGGCTCGCCACCCACCGCGATGCGCTGCCGGTCTGGCGCGGCGAGCTCTATCTCGAGAAGCACCAGGGCACGTTCACCACGCAGGCGGCCACCAAGCGGTGGAACCGCCGCGTCGAGGAGCGACTCCACGACCTCGAACACCTCGCCGCCCTGGCCTGGGCCGCCGGCGGCGACTACCCGCGCGCGGCCCTCGACGCGGCGTGGCGGGACCTGCTGCTGTTCCAGTTCCACGACATCCTGCCCGGGTCGTCGATCACACGGGTCCACGACGAGGCCGAGCCCCGCTACGCCGAGATCCACGACGCGCTGACCGCGCTCATCGACGAACACCTCGCCGGTGCCGCCGAGTCACCGACCGTCACGAACACGCTGCCCACGCCTCGCGCGGGCTTCGTCCGGGCCGAGGACCGCTGGTGGGCCTACGCGGTCGCACCGTTCGCGACGGCGTCCTGCACCCCGTGGCGCGGGGAGTCGGCGCGCGTCACCGCCGACACGCTCAGCAACGAGCACCTGCGGGCCACGTGGGGCCGGGTGGCGAGCCGACCTCCCTGGTCGACCTGGCCACGGGCATCGAGCACGCCGGCGAGGGCCTGAACCGGCTCGTCGTGCACCGCGACCCCTGGAGCTACTTCGACGCCTGGGACATCAACGCCGACTACCTCGACCGCCCCACCGATGTGCTGCGGCCGACCCGCGTCGAGACGTTCCTCGACGGGCCGCGCGCGGTCCGGCGCAGCCACTACCGCCACGGCCGCACCACCCTCACCCAGGACGCCGTACTCACCCCCGGCCAGCGCTTCCTGTCCTTCGAGACCACCGTCGACTGGCACGAGCGGCACCGCATGCTGCGCGCCGAGTTCCGGCCCGCGCCGTGGGCGGATGAGGTGGCGTGCGAAATCCAGTACGGCCACCACCGGCGCAGCACGCGCAACGACACGTCGGTCGAGCGCGCGCAGTACGAGGTCTGCGCCCACCGCTGGGTCGACGTGTCCGACGCGGCGGGCGGGCTGAGCCTGCTCAACGACTCCAAGTACGGCCACCGGGCCAAGGACGGCGTCCTCTCGCTCAACCTCCTGCGCGCGCCGATCTACCCCGACCCGAGCGCCGACCAGGGCCGGCACCGGTTCACCTACGCGCTGTTCCCGCACGCCGGGCCGGTCGAGGACGCCGACACCCCCGCCCACGCCGCCCACCTCAACCAGCCCGTGCTGGTGGGCCGGGCCGCTCCGCGCGAGCCGGTCTTCACCGTGGACGCCCCGGGCGTGCAGTTGGCGGCCGTCAAGGTCGCCGAGGACGGGGACGCCCTCATCCTGCGCCTCCACGAGGCCCGGGGCCGCGCGGCGACCGGACGCCTCACCAGCACCCTGCCCATCGTGGGCGTCGACGAGGCCGACCTGCTCGAGCGCGTGACGAGCCCCGCCGACCTCGATGACCTGCGGTTCGGGCCGTTCGAGCTGAAGACGTTGCGGGTCTCGGTCAACCGGTCGCAGCGCGTTCGGGGACGCGGTAGGCCAGCAGGGGCAGGATGCTCAACGCGACCGACGCCGCCGGCACCAGCGTGACCGCCGCCCACAACCCGTCGCGCATCGCCGGCGTCACCGGGACGCCCTTGCTGTAGCCGATCGCCGCCACCGCCAACCCGAACACGATGGTCGCCACGGCACCCGAAAGCTTGCCCACGAAGGTCAGCCCGGCGAAGGCGATGCCGTCCATGCGCTGGCCGGTGCGACGCTCGCCGTCGTCGGCGGCATCCCCGATCATGGTCGTCTGAGTGACCATGAACACGCCCAGCAGCAGGCCGGTCGCGCCACGCACGCGATCACCGCGGGCAGGACGGCGTACCCCACGAACCACTGCACCAGGTAGACGGCCGCGGCGACCGCGCTGGAGCCGATCATCAACGCCTTGCGGGTCATCCGGCGCAGCAGCGCCGGGGTGGCGAGGGTCGCCACCACCATCGACGCGATGAGCGCCGCGCCCAGCAGCGTGAAGAAGCCCTCGTCGCCGAAGACGACCAGAGCGAGCACGACGCCGCCGACCTGCAGCACGAACCGCCCGAAGCCCAGCACGCCCGAGGCGAGCAACCACAGCAGGCCGGGGTTGCGGGTCACCAGGGCGAGGCCTTCGCGCAGTGGCGGTGGCGTGCTTGCCTGCACCTCCTCGGTGGTGGCGAAGAAGGCGAGCGTGAACAATCCCATCCCGACCACGGACGCCACGATCGCGAGGCGTCCCCACCCGGCCTCGGTGGCCACGGGGCCGAAGCTCAGCGCCCGCGCGAGGGGCACGCCGGCCAGGGTGACCGCCGCGAGGGCGAGGACGCCGGCCGTGCGCGCCCACGCGATGAGGCGGGTGCGGTCGGCGTCGTCAGTCGTGACGACGTTGGTCATCGCCCAGTAGGGCACATCGCACAGCGTGTAGGCCATCGACCACAACACGTAGAGCACGCCGAACCAGGCCAGACGGGCATCCTCCGAGCCGGGCGGCAGGTGGAACAGAGCGACCGTCAGCGCGGCGATGGGCGCGGCGGTGAGGAGGATGTAGGGGCGGAACCGACCCCAGCGCGTCCGGGTGCGGTCGACGACGAGGCCGAGCAGGACGTCGGTCACGGCGTCCCACACCTTGGCGGCACCGAGGATCGCAGTGGCCTTCGCGATCCCGGCCGTCGACAGGCCCACCCCTCGACGAGGTAGACCAGCAGGAACAGCGTGACCACGTTGAGGACGAGGTTCTGCCCGAACCCGGCCGCGGAGAACCCCACCCGCTCGCGACGTCGCATGCCGTGAAACTACCGCGCGCGGGTCTACGCTGGCGCAACGCACGGCGCCGTTGCACGAGGGTAGTCCCCGATGACCCTGCCCACTCCCACCCCCAGCCCGGGCCTGAAGCAGCAGGAGAAGGTGCGCAGCGGTGCCCGGATCCTGGCCATCGCGCTGGGCGTCATCGGCGTCATCTTCGTGGCAACCCGCCTGTCGCAGTTCACCGCTGGGTGGAGCAACCCGAGCATGACCGGGCCCGGGCCGATCCTGTGGCTGGCCGCCGGCGGGTTCTGCCTCGTGGGAGCCCTCGCGGCCGCCAACGTCGGCTGGATGCAGGCGGGCGCGCGGTACACCGCCGGCGAGACCATGCCGGTGGTCAAGGACGCCGCCGCCTACCTCTCCGACGGCCGGGGCCTGGGGGCCATCGGGCGCACGGACGGGGCGTCCGGCCCCTTCTGCCGACAGTGCGGCGTGCAGGCGGGCGCGGGCGATCGCTTCTGTGGCTCCTGCGGGACGACTCTCAGCTGAACCCGGAATCGTTCACCCGACGTCCACTTGGGGGGACCCCTCCGGACACCCACGGGGGTTACGTTGTCCGGCATGACTGGCACTGACGCACCCATCAGGCTCGCGGTCCCCGGCTTGGTGAACCTCCGTGACCTCGGCGGGACGCCGACCTCCTCGGGGCGCCCCGTCCAGTACCGGCGCCTGTGGCGGAGCGAGAACCAGACCGGCCTGCCGTCGGCGGCGCTGCAGTCGCTCATCGACCAGGGCCTCACCGACGTCATCGACCTGCGCACCGACTTCGAGCTCGCCGGCTCGCCGTCGCCGCTGCGCTGCCTGCCGCAGGTGCGCTACCACCACCACAGCTTCTTCCGCGAGGCCGAGGACGACCATGCGACCATCCTCGACCGGGCGCTGCCCTGGGTGGGCCACCCGTTCGAGGAGTTGACCGGCGACGAGACTGCCGACTCCTACCTCGGTTTTCTCTCCGACCGCCCCGACAGCGTTGTGGGCGCCCTGCGCGCCATCGCGGACGCCCCAGGTGCGGCCCTCGTGCACTGCGCGGTCGGCAAGGACCGGACGGGCTTCACCGTGGCCCTCGCACTGGCGCTGGTCGGGGTGGCGGACGAGGTCATCGCCGCGGACTACGCGCGCACCACCGAGGGCGTCGTGCGCGTGGTCGAGAAGTTGTGGACGGACCCCACCTACGCCAGCGAGGCGAGCGACATCGACGAGGGACGGCTGGCCGCCCGCCCCGAGGCGATGCGCGCGGTGCTGGACCATCTCGCCCAGCTCGGCGGCGTCCGGCCCCTGCTGCGCGACTTCGGCTGGACCGAGGACGACGACCGCCACTTGGCTCGCCATCTGCTCGACCGCTAGGGGTTTTGCCCTGCTTCAAGAATTGTCGGTGGGGCCTGCGAGGGTGTTCGTATGGACGTGCAGGAGCTGGGGCGGGAGGCGGTGGCCGGTTTGGCCGCTGCCCTCGCTTCGGGCTGTTTGCCGTCGGACGCCGCGGGCCTGGCTGGGTTGTTGACGGGGTTGGAGGAGTTGAAGGCCACCGCCGCGGCCGTGCAGGCGCGGGTGTCGGTGGCGTTGGCTGACGGGTTGGTCGCCGAGCAACGGGCAGCTGGTGTGCCGGCAGCCCGGTTGGGGCGTGGCGTGTCGGCGGCGGTGGCGTTCGCCCGCAGGGAGTCCCCGCATGCGGGTGATCGCTGGCTGGGGTTCGCGCGGGTGCTGGTGGCAGAGATGCCCCACACGTATCGGTTGTTGGAACAGGGTGTGTTGTCGGAGTTCCGGGCGACCGTGATCGTTCGCGAGACCGCCTGCCTGAGTTTGGCGGACCGTCGGCGGGTCGATGCCGAGATCACTGCCGACCCACGCGTGGCGTCGTGGGGGACCCGCCAGTTGGCGGCCGAGGTGCAGCGGATCGCCTACCGGCTCGACCCGCACGCGTTCGTCCGCCGCAACGAACGCGCGGTCAAGGACCGCAATGTGAGCTTGCGGCCGGCCCCGGATGGGATGACCTGGTTGACCGCCCTGCTGCCCCTCGCTCAGGGCGTGTCGTGCCTGAAAGCGCTCAACGACGCGGCCGGCAGCGCGCAGGCTGCCGGGGACGGACGCTCGCGCGGGCAGGTGATGGCCGACACCCTCGTGGAACGCCTCACCGGCCAAGCGTCCGCCGACGCGGTCGGGGTGGGCGTGCTGCTCGTCATGAGCGAGGACACCCTGTTCAACCAGGCGTGTGACCCGGCCCTCGTGCCGGGCTTGGGGTACCTGCCGGCCCCCGCGGCGCGCAGCCTGGTCGCCCAAGCGGCTGACGGGCAGACCCGGAGTTGGTTGCGCAGGATCTACCAGCAGCCCACCAGCGGCGAACTCATCGGCCTGGACTCGAAAGCGCGCGTCTTCCCCGCCGGGCTCGCGATGCTCATCCAGGCCCGGGACCAAACCTGCCGCACCCCGTGGTGCGACGCGCCGATCCGGCATTCCGACCATGTGATCCCGGTCGCGGAGGGCGGCACGACGTCGTACGCGAACGGGCAAGGATTGTGCGAGGCGTGCAACCACACCAAACAAGCCCCCGGCTGGGAAACCCTCCCCCGACCCGGACCGCACGCCCCCATCACGATCACCACCCCCACCGGTCAGACACGCACCACCACGGCACCACGCCCACCCGGCACACCCACGCGACCGCAGGTCACCCGCGTCGACTTCATCTGGTCGACAGCGGCGTAGCCTGCCGGCGCGGGGCCATCATCATCAGCCCGAAGCCGGTGATCAGGGCGAAGGCGAGCGCGACGGCTCCGGCACCGCCCGCGAGGGTGGGGCCGAGGTCAGCCAGGGGTCGCTTGGTGTCGATGGCGAGGCTCATGCCCCACACGGTGGCGAGGGCCACGACGATCGCGACGGCTTCGACCACCACCCACATCCAGGCCCCGGGCAGCACGCGCCGCAGCAACAGCCACTGGGCGAGGGGGACGATCAGCACCAGCAGGACGGCCCCGGCCACGGCGCCCCACAGCAGGGGACGCTCGGTCAGGTCGAGCGGCTCGTCGAGGGCCGCGAAGGTGGCCGGGAGCATGCCGAGCGCCCACGCCACCAGCGCACCGGCCATCGTGATGAGCGCCCACCCGGCCCGTGGCACGGCGATGACGGTCCGGTGCAAGGACAACGCCTGGGCCACACCGAGCACGAGCCCCTGCAGGGCCCCCGCCAGAGCGATGGTCGGGTAGATCACCCACGCAGGCATGTCGAGGCGGTTCGAGGCCACGAAGGCGGCCACCGGCAGGGCGAGCCCGATCGCGGCGCCGAGGGTCACCAGGACCGTCCACAACAGCAGGCCGAACGGCCGCGGGTTGCGCGGCCGTTCGGTGAGGTCGTCCCTCATGCGTCCTTCTCCCCCGTCATGGTGGGCGTGAGCCTACTGGCCCGCGGGCCTACTTGGGCAGGACCTGCTGGATCGCGTTCCACAACTGGTAGACGCCCAGGATCACGAACAGCAGCGCGGTGATGCCGAGCGCGATGTTCTGGATGAGGTTGTTCTTCCACTCCTTCGGGATGTGCTTGCCGTTCAGCAGGCCGAGGTTGGCGACCGCCATGAACGGCATGAAGAGGGCACCGAGCACGCCGTAGGCGAGGATCAGCCCGATGGGCTGGTTGAGGAACAGCAGCACCATGGGCGGGAAGGTCAGCCAGATCAGATACCACTTGAAGTACTTGCCGCCCACCCGGGTGTCGGGGTGGCCGTCGGGCAGGCCCCGCATGCGCCCCATGAAGTCGGCGAACATCAGCGAGACGCCGTTCCACACGCCGATGACCGAGCTGAACGCCGCGGCCCAGAAGCCGACGAGGAAGGCCTTGCCGACGAACGCGCCGTAGCGTGCCTCGAGCGCGACCTCGAGGTCCAGCAGGCCCTTGTCACCGGCGCTCAGGGTCACGCCGGCGGCGCGAACCACCTCGGCACCCACGATCAGCATGGAGACCACGAAGATGCCCGTGATGACGTAGGCCATCGTGTTGTCGATGCGCATGACCTTCATCCACTTGGGCGTGTACCAGCCCTTCTCGCGCAGCCAGTAGCCGTAGGCCGCGAGCGTGATGGTGCCGCCGACGCCACCCGCGAGGGCGAGGGTGTACATGATGCCGTTGGGGTCGTCGGGCAGGCGCGGGACCAGCCCGCCCAGCATCTCCGGGATGTTCGGCATGGCGATGACCGCCAGGGCGACGATGGTGATGAACATCATGCCGACCAGGGCGGCCGTGACCTTCTCGACGATGGCGTAATGGTTGAACCACACGAGCAGGAAGCCCACCAGTCCGGTCGCGATGGCGAACACCACCAGCGGGACCTGCGGGAAGAGCGCCGCCATCGGGAGCGCGGTCGACGACATCGCCGACGCGCCGTAGACGAAGCCCCAGATCACGATGTAGGGGGCGAAGTACCACGTGGTCCACTTGCCGAGGCGGCGCCAGCCCTCGAACATCGTGTAGCCGGTCGCCAGCGAGTAACGACCCGCACCCTCGACGAGGACGATCTTCAGGATCACGCCGACGATGACCGCCCACAACAGCATGTAGCCGTAGCGCGACCCGGCGACCAGGGTGGCGACCATGTCGGCCGCTCCCACGCCGGTGCCGGCGACCACGATGCCGGGGCCGATGATCTTCCACTTGGCGACGGCGCCACCGTCGTCGTCCACCCGTTCGTGGTGGCCGGCCTTCCGGCCGTCATCGATGGGCTCGCTCACGAGACCTCCTCCTCGAAGTCAGCGCCACCGGTTGATGCGCCGAAAAGAACGTATCGGTTCTCAACCCACTACGTGTTACAGCTGGTGAACAATTCGCCAACAACATGAGAACGGCCCGGACGCTGGGCGTCCGGGCCGTCGGAGGGCTCGTCAGTGCCGCGGCAGCACGGTGAGCACGCGCTCGATGTGGTCGCGGAACTCGGTGATGAAGCCCCCCAGGAACTCGCGCGTGCGGTCCGACAGTTCGGGGAGGAAGTCGGCCTCGTCGTAGGAGCAGTACGCCTCGGGCGAGGTCATCTGGCGGGTGTTGAGGAAGCTCAGCACCGCGCGCAGGCTCTGCTGCACCACCGCCGTGCCGATGTTGCCCGGCGAGGCACCGATGACGGCGACCGGCATGTTGACGAACGCGTTCTCACCCCAGGGGCGCGACGCCCAGTCGATGGCGTTCTTCAGCGCGCCCGGGATCGAGCGGTTGTACTCCGGGGTCACGAACAGGATCGCGTGGGCGCTGTGGATGGCGTCCTTGAGCGCCACGGCCTCGGCGGGGTAGTTGCCGTCGAGGTCACGGTTGTACAGCGGCAGGTCGCCGATGCCGATCTCGAAGAACTCCAGGTCCTCGGGTGCGACCGAGATGATCGCGTTGGCGAGGACGCGGTTGATGGACTCCTTCGACAGGCTGCCAACGAAGTATCCGACGCGGTAGGTCACGATGGGTTCTCCTTCATCAGGGAGGCTCGGGCACAGTGCCCAGACGGCACCCTAGGACACGGCCGGTCACCCCGACAGGGGAGAGACGGAGGGAATTTTGTCAGGGCCGCGTGCAACAGTGGCGGACATGGCAGCAACGATGACACCCCCGCTGGCCGAGCAGGCCCTCGCGGTCCTCCGCGACCTGACCGGACGCCCCGACGCCACCTTCCACCCCGGCCAGTTCGAGGCGATCGAGGCACTCGTCGCCCGACACGAACGGGCGCTGGTGGTGCAGCGCACCGGGTGGGGCAAGTCGGCGGTCTATTTCATCGCCGCGCTCCTGCAGCGCCGGGCGGGCTCGGGGCCGGCTCTCATCGTCTCACCCCTGCTGGCGCTGATGCGCGACCAGGTGGCGGCGGCGGAGCGGGCCGGCGTCCGGGCCGCGGCGATCAACTCGGCCAACGTCACCGAGTGGCGTGCCATCGAGCAGCTCCTGGCCGACGACGCGGTCGACGTGCTGTTCGTATCGCCCGAACGGCTGGTGAACCCCCGGTTCCGCTCCGAGCAGCTGCCGACGCTGGTTGACCGGTGCGGGCTGCTGGTCATCGACGAGGCGCACTGCATCAGCGACTGGGGCCACGACTTCCGCCCCGACTACCGGCGCATCCGGGACCTGATCGCCGAGCTGCCCGGCGGCGTCCCGGTGCTGGCGACGACCGCCACCGCCAACGAGCGCGTGGTGGCCGACGTCGCAGAGCAGATGGCCGCCGGCGGCCACGAGGTCTTCACCCTGCGCGGGGCGCTGGCGCGGGCATCGCTTCGGCTGGGCGTCCTCGACCTGGGCACCCCCGCCCGGCGGCTGGCCTGGCTCGCCGAACACCTGGACACCCTGCCCGGCAGCGGCATCGTCTACTGCCTGACCGTCTCCGCCGCGGAGGATGCCGCGGCGCTGCTCGCCAAGGCAGGCCATCGGGTGCTGCCCTACACCGGGCGCACCGACGCGGCCGAGCGCGAGGCGGCCGAGGAGGCGCTCAAGCGCAACGAGGTCAAGGCCCTCATCGCCACCTCGGCGCTGGGCATGGGCTTCGACAAGCCCGACCTCGGGTTCGTCGTGCACGTCGGAGCGCCGAGTTCACCGGTCGCGTACTACCAGCAGGTGGGCCGCGCCGGCCGTGGGACGCCGAACGCCGACGTCCTCCTCCTGCCGGGGGTGGAGGATCGGGAGATCTGGCACTGGTTCGCGACCAACGCGATGCCCACGCAGGCGAAGGCCGACGCGGTGCTGGGCGCGCTGGCCGAAGCGGACCGCCCGTTGTCCGTGCCCGCGCTGGAGGCGCGGGTCGACCTGCGTCGCGGCCCGCTGGAGCTCCTGCTCAAGGTGCTGGCCGTCGATGGGGCGGTCGAGGCGGTGCAGGGCGGGTGGGTCGCGACCGGGCGGCCGTGGGTCTACGACACCGAGCGCTACGAGCGGGTCGCCGCGGCGCGGGTCGCCGAGCAGGAGGCGATGCTCGCCTACGAACGCCTCGGGCCCGGGGAGTGCCGGATGGCGTTCCTGACCGAGGCCCTCGACGACCCGCACGCCGCCCCGTGCGGCCGGTGCGACACCTGCACGGGGCCTTGGTACCCGACCGCGGTGACCGTGCCGGTGCTCGATCGGGCCCAGCAGACCCTCGACCACGTGGGCGTCCCGATCGCGCCGCGCGCGCTGTGGCCAACGGGGCTCGACACGCTCGGCCTGCTCGTGGACGGGGAGCCGGTGAAGGGCAAGATCCCCGTGGCCGAGCAGGTCGGGGAGGGGCGCGTGGTCGCCCGACTCACCGACCTGGGCTGGGGTGGGCGGCTGCGCGAGCTGTTCGCGTCCGACGCCGACGGCCGGCCGGTCGACGCCGAGGTGCGCGATGAACTGGGGCGCGCCGTCGTCCGGGTGTTGGCCGGGTGGGGGTGGGAGCAGCGCCCGGTGGCGGTGGCGTGGGTGCCGAGCGTGGGGCGTCCCCGGCTGGTGGAGTCGCTGGCCACCGGCATCGCCGGCGCCGGGCGCCTCGAGCTGCTCGGCCCACTGGAGCTCTCCCCCACCGCCGAGCCGCTGCGCGGGTCGACCAATTCGGCCTACCGGGTGCGCGACGTGTGGGGGCGGTTCCGGGTGCCGGCGGCGATGGCCGAGCGGCTGCCGACGCTGTGCGGCCCGGTGCTGCTCGTCGACGACCTGGTCGACTCGCGCTGGACGATGGCCGTCGCCGGGCGGCTGCTGCGTCGCGCGGGCGCCGAGGCCGTCCTGCCGCTGGCGTTGGCGTCGGTGGGGTG
>CALMPQ010000452.1 GCA_937872005.1 uncultured Propioniciclava sp. | reverse complement strand
GGAAGCCGGCATCGCGGAGTTCGTCGAGGTCCTCGCCCACCAGGGCGATGAACTCGGCGTACGGCAGCGTGCGGTGGTCGGCGAACCGCGCGGCGAGGATCGCGACGACCACCGGCATCAACTCCGCGCGCATCAGCTTCAGGCCGGCCGACTGGGCCGCCCGCTGCGCCGCGACCGCGCTGCCGGTGCGTCCTGCCATGACCGCAGTCTAGGGACGGTCCGGGCTCTGATCACGGCACCCGGGTCGTGGGGCGGCGTCCGAGACGTAGATGAGGGCGTCCCAGGCTTCGGTCGGCGTGACGTCGACGGTGTGCAGGAAGGGGATCCACGCCTGCCACGCCGCGAAGGGGTAGCCGACACTCACCATCGTCACGCGCGAGCGCAACAGGTCCGCGTCGGGCCCGGTCACGTCGGCCACCTCCAGGTAGCCCACGCGGGTGCCCGCGAACAGGCCGCGGTGGCGTCCGGACACGGTGACGGCCGTCATCCCGTCGGCCTCGACCGCGACGCGGTGCCCGTCGGTGCCGATCGCCCGGTAGGACTCACCCCAGTGCCGGGCGGCGAGCTCGCCGAGCTTGTCGCCGGGCGCGAGACTGGCCTGTCCGGCGCGGTCGACGTGCCCGTTGTGGGCGAAGAGCAGCGTGTGCTCGCGCCCGGACGCCGCCCCGCGCTCCACGACCCACCGCAGGTTCTCGAACAGCAGGGCGTCACGCGAGCCGGTCTTGAACGCGCGCTGGCGGCTCTGCTCCAGCACGCGCGCTGCCTGCGTCGCGTCGGCGGCCGCCTCGCTCCCATCATCGGACGCCGTGACCGCGGCCAGCAGCCCTGCCGTGGCCTGCTCGACCCGGGACGCCACGTCGCGGTCGAGCGACCTCGGGTGATCGTGCTGACCACGTTCAACACCGACGACTACGTGGTGCGCGCGCTGCGGTTGGGCGCGGAGGGGTTCCTGCTGAAGGACGCCGACCCCGCCCGCCTCGTCGACGCCATCCGCCGTGTGCACGCAGGCGAGCCGACCCTGTCGCCGCAAGTGACCAGCACCTTGATCGCGGTGGCGACCGACCACGGGCCGGTCGATGCGGGGGCGGGGGCCGCGCTGGCCCAACTCACCGACCGCGAGCGCGACGTGGCCGTGCTGATGGCCCAGGGCCTGACGAACGCCCAGATCGGCACGCGGTTGAACGTGTCGATGGCCTCGGTCAAGGCGCACCTGTCGCACATCTTCACCAAGCTCGGCGTCGACAACCGCGTCTCCGCCGCGATGCTGGTGCGGGACGCGGGCCTGCCGTAGCCGCCCCTCCCCGGCGATTCGCCTTGTCCGCGGATTGTTATACGCCTTGCTGTAACAATCAGCTCTCGCTAGTGTGCCGTCTGCACGGCCGCCGGGCCGTGGTCGACATCCCCAGGGAGAGTGCAGGTGGTCGTGCCGTGAGTCGCGTCAGCAACAACCCGGATCTGAACCCGTCGAAGGCGGAGTTGGTCATCTCGAAGGGCTGGGTGCAGGGCGTCGCCCTGGTCATGGTCTTCGGCTTCTTCGTGATGGGCTTCCTGGCCTACCGCACCTACACCGACAGCATGCCGCTGCCCAAGCAGGTGGTGAGCCAGTCCGGTCAGGTCGTGTTCACCGAGGCCCAGGTCACCGAGGGCCAGCAGATCTTCCTGCGCCGCGGCCTGCAGCAGTACGGCTCGATCATGGGCCACGGGGGCTACCTCGGCCCCGACTACACCGCCGAGTACCTGCGCCTGTCGAGCGAGCACGTCACCGAGCGGCTCCGCGCCACGAACACGCCCGACCCCATCGCGGCCACCGTCGAGCACCTGCGCGAGAACCGCTACGACGCGGCCACCGGCACCCTGGTCTTCACCGACGAGCAGATCAGCGCGTTCGAGGAGATCAAGCAGCACTACGCCGACTTCTTCGGTACCCCGACCACCGAGCACGGACTGATCCCGTCGGCGATCACCGACCCGCAGCAGATCCACGACCTCACGGCCTTCTTCGCCTGGACCGGGTGGGCGGCCGCCGCCGAGCGGCCCGGCCACGACTACTCCTACACGAACAACTGGCCCGCCGAGCCGCGCGTCAACAACGTGCCGACCGCCGACATCCTCGTCTGGTCGGCCATGTCGCTGGTCGCCCTGCTCGCCGGCCTCGGCGCCCTGTTCGCCGTCTACGGCCGCTGGAGCAAGAAGATCGGGTGGCAGTCCACCGAGGCGCCGAGCCTGTCGTTCCTCCAGCCCGGGAAGGTCGGCATCACCAAGGCGCAGAAGGCGACCGCCTGGTTCTTCCTCGTCGTGTCGCTGTTGTTCCTCGTCCAGTCCACGCTGGGCGCCGCCGTGGAGCACTACCGCGTCGAGCTGTCCGGCTTCTTCGGCCTCGACCTGGCCCAGGTGCTGCCGTTCAACCTGAGCCGCACCTGGCACGTCCAGCTCTCCCTGCTCTGGACTGCCGCCGCCTTCCTCGCCGCCGCGATCTTCCTCGCCCCGATCATCTCCGGACGCGAACCCAAGCGTCAGCACTGGCTCGCGTACGGGCTCCTGGGCGCCCTGTTCGTCGTCGTCGTCGGCATGCTGGGCGGCACCGCGATCAGCACCTTCGGGCCCTCGTGGGCGGCCGGCTCGATCTTCTTCGACCAGCAGTGGGAGTACCTCGACCTGCCCCGGTTCTTCCAGATCCTGCTCGTGATCGGCCTGTTCCTGTGGATCCTGATCGTCTACCGGGCGATCCGCTCCCGGCTGCGCACCGAGTCGAAGTTCAACATGCCGTGGCTGTTCTTCTTCGCAGCCCTCGCCATCCCCGCCTTCTACGCGGTCGGCCTGCTCGCCACCAACGACACCCACGTCACGGTCGCCGAGTTCTGGCGGTTCTGGGTCGTCCACCTCTGGGTCGAGGACTTCCTGGAGCTCTTCACCACCGTCATGGTCGCCTACATCTTCGTGATGCTCGGCGTGGTGCGGCGCAAGATCGCGATCCAGATCATCTTCCTCGACGTGATCCTCTACTCCGCCGGTGGGGTCATCGGCACGATGCACCACCTGTACTTCTCCGGCACGCCGGTCGAGCACATGGCCCTGGGCGCGTTCTTCTCCGCGCTGGAGGTCATCCCGCTCACGTTCCTGACCGTCGAGGCGTGGTCGTTCCTTCAGCTCGGGTCCCAACAGGAATCCCGGTCGAGCGCACCCTTCCCGCACCGCTGGGCGGTGATGTTCCTGGTCGCCGTCGGCTTCTGGAACTTCGTCGGCGCCGGCGTCTTCGGCTTCCTGATCAACCTGCCGATCGTCAGCTACTACCAGATCGGCACCGCGCTCACGGCCAACCACGCGCACGGCTCGATGATGGGCGTCTACGGCATGCTCGCCGTCGGCATGGCCCTGTTCGCGCTGCGCTACATCATCAAGCCCGAGCGCTGGCCCGACCGCCTGGCCAAGATCTCGTTCTGGTGCCTCAACATCGGACTGGCCTGGATGGTGTTCGCCACCCTCCTGCCCCTGGGCGTCCTCCAGCTGTGGCACTCGGTCAACGACGGCTACTTCGAGGCCCGCACGCTGGGCTACATCAGCCAGCCCGGCAACGTGATCCTCGAGTGGCTGCGGATGCCCGGCGACGTGGTGTTCCTGGTCGGCGGCATCCTGCCCTTCGTCTGGATCACCTGGCTCGGCGTCCGGCACGCCATCAAGCCCACGGTCACCGCGATGGAGCCCGAGACGCTGTTCGTCATCGAGACGCCGCAGGCCCGCGAGGACCGCACCGGCATCGCCTCCCCGACCCGGTACGCCTCCGACCGTCGTACGGCCACCGCCGTCGAGTCCCCGACCGAGGACGAGCCGACATGAGCCAGATCGAGGTGATGGCCTGGCTGGCCGCCGGTTACGGCGTCCTGCTGCTGGGCATCGCGTACGCCATCGACCTGCTGGCCCGGCGCGCGCACCACCGCCTGATCGGTGACCGCAGCGGCGGGTTCGTCTACCACGAGAACCACGACGCCTGGCTCTGCCCCGAGGACCAGTGGCTCTACCCCCAGTCGTTCGACCCCGAGAACCGGGTCATGCGCTACCGGGGGCTGCCCCTGGTGTGCAATGCGTGCCCGGTGAAGGACACGTGCACGGCGTCGAACGACGGCCGCGAGATGCGGCGCGCCGTCGACCCGTGGCCGGCCTCCGAGGCGGCGCGGTTCCACCGCGGCATCGCGTGCGCGGTGAGCGTGATCGCCGTCATCTGGCCGGCCCTGACCGCCCTGGTCGTCACGACCTGGCCCAGCCAGGTGCTCGTGCTGGGGGTCGCGGTGCTGGTGGCCGGGGCGTCCCTGCCCCTGTGGTCGCACCTGCGCCATTCGCCGGCCGACCCGATGGGCGCGGTCGTGCGCACCCTCGACCAGACGCTCGCCGACCGCGAGGCGGCGGCCGCCGCGCTCGCCCGCCGGCGCAGTTCGTACGCATCCGACAGGAGAGAGATCGATGCAAACTGAAGTCGTCCTCGGGATCCTGGCCGCCCTGCTGGTGGTCGCGTTCCTGTTCGCCTCCATCCGGGTCGTGCGCGAGTACGAGCGCGTCGTGGCCTTCCGCCTCGGTCGGCTGCGCGGCGCGCTGGGCCCGGGCCTGGTGTTCATGCTGCCGTTCCTGGACAAGCTCATCCGCGTCGACCTGCGCACGGTCACGTTGACGATCCCGCCGCAGGAGGTCATCACCCGCGACAACGTGACCGCGCGCGTCAACGCCGTGGTCATGTTCCGGGTCGTCGACCCGGTGCTGTCGGTCATGTCGGTCGAGAACCACGCGATCGCCACGTCGCAGTTCGCGCAGACCACCCTGCGCTCGGTCGTCGGACGCGCCGAACTCGACACCCTCCTCGCCCACCGCGCCGACCTCAACGAGGACCTCGCCCGCTCCATCGCCAAGCAGACCGCCGAATGGGGCGTCGAGGCGTCCGTCGTCGAGATCAAGGACGTCGAGATCCCCGAGATGATGCAGCGCGCCATGGCCCGCGAGGCCGAGGCCGAGCGCGAACGCCGCGCCAAGGTGATCAGCGCGCGGGGTGAGCTGCAGGCGTCCCAGGAACTGCGCGACGCGGCCCTCACGCTGAGCGAGGCGCCGGCGTCCCTGCAGTTGCGCTACCTGCAGACCCTGCTGGAGCTGGGCGCCGACCAGAACTCCACCGTGGTGTTCCCCCTGCCGATGGACATCGTCGGCCCGATCGTGAAGGCGGTCGAGCGGTTCAACGAGCCGGACGCCCCCGCCGCCCGTCCCCACAAGCCCGGCCTGACCGTCGTCGACCGGGGCAAGGAAGGTGAACTGCGATGAGCCATGCGGACCTCGACCTCGACACCAGTGCGGGACGGCCCATCCGCCTCGAACCCACCGCACCGGGCTTCTGGGCGGTGACGATCGGCGTGGTGCTGGCCGCCCTGGCGCCGCTGTTCGGCTTCCTGTTCGGCGTGATGACCGGGCGCTCGGCCGACACCGGCCTGTTCAGCCCCCTCTACTGGGGGCTGTTCACCGGCGTCGTCATCGGCGGGGCTGGGGTGCTGCTGGCCGTGTTCGGTGGCGTCCGGATGTGGAAGCACGCCCAAGCCGAGCGGGCCGTCGAGGAGGTGGCACCGTGACCGCCTCGAGCGCGCCCACCCGCTCCGGGCGCCGACAGCCCGTGTTCCGGTCGGACGCCCCGGCCGAACGCTTCATGCGCCGCCTGCTGGGCGTGCGCGGACTGGAGCCGCGGCCCAGCGCGGAGGCCCACCGGGCGTTCCGGATCTCGGTGGTGGTCTCGGGCATCCGCTGCCTGATCACCTACCTGCTGGTGCCGGTGCTGGTGCCCGTGCTCAGCCTCGCCGGCTGGGTGGCGGCCCCGGTCGGCATCGCGCTGTGCACCTACGCCGTGGTGAACGGCGTCATCAGCATGCGCCGTTTCTGGGGGTCGGACCACCCCCACCGCTGGCTCTACACCGGCTTCATGGCGGTCGTGTTCGTCGTGCTGGCCCTCGCCCTCGTCTCCGACCTCAGCCGCCTGGGAGCCCTGTGATGAACACCGACACCCCGCACGAGTTCGACGTCGAGCAGTACGCGGCGCAGCACCAGCAGCCCAGCGAGGTCGAGAGCGCCGTGCTCACCATCGTGTTGTTCGTGGCGATGATCGTCTTCGCCGTCGGCTGCGTGATGCTGGGCTGGTTCGACTGACCTCGAAGGAGCCGCGTTAGGTTGGCCAGCATGGGACGCATCATCTTCGACACCGCCACCACCCTGAACGGCTGGATCGCCGACGAGTCGAACTCGCTCAGTTGGCTGTTCGCGGTCGACGGCGGCGACCACCCCGACGAGGGGCTGTTCCCAGCCGAAGCCGCGGTGATGGTCGAGGGCTCGACGACGTACGAGTGGGTGCTCGCCGAATCCGACCTGCTGGCCCATCCCGAGAAGTGGCAGGAGTTCCACGGCGAGCGACCGACGTTCGTGTTCACGACGCGCGCGTTGCCGGTGCCGGCGGGCGCCGACGTGCGCTTCGTGCGTGGTTCTGTCCTGGACGCCCTCCCCGCGATCCGCGAGGCTGCCGCCGGCGGCGACATCTGGGTCGTCGGCGGCGGCGACCTCGCGGGCCAGTTCTTGGATGCCGAGGTGCTGGACGAGATCGCGCTGTCTGTGGCGCCCGTGGCGTTGACCGGCGGGGCACCCTTGTTGCCGCGGCGTGTCGAGTCGGATCGCCTGCGACTGGTCTCGGCTGCGGCGGTCGGGCAGTTCGCGCGGTTGGTCTACGAGGTGGTTCGCCCGTCCTGAGCCAGGTCGTCGGGGTGGACGCGCGCGCCGAGTGCGTGGCTTCCGTCACCCAGGGCGTCGCCGGGGTCGAGGTGGTCGGCCTCTGCGCGGTGCGTGTCGGCAGCCTCCTGGGCGCGCCGCGCCTCGTGGGCCTGCTGCTGCGCCTCGCGCTCGAGCCGGTCGGCTTCGTGGCGGGCGCGGGTGGCCTCGGCCTCCTGCTGCGCGGCGGCCGCCTGCGCCTCCTTGGCGCGGACGTCCTCATCCTGGCTGCGGGTGCGCAGCTCGTCGGCCTGCTGCCGCTGCTGGGCCGCCACCGCGTGCTGCTGGGCCTCCTCCCGGGCGCGCCGGTTGCGGGAGGTCATGGCGACCACCGCGATCACGAGCGCCAGGACGACGACCGCAAGGATGATCCACATCAGGGTGCTGTTGTCGGGCATGCGAGTGCTCCTCACACGGGGCGTGCGCGGGCCGCGAGTCGACCCCGACCCCCCGTTCGGTTGCATTCAACCTAGTGGGAGCCATATTGGCACGTCAATGGGTACGGCCGAGCGAGCTCCGGATATGCACGTCGTCCGTGTGTTCTGGGCCGGCCCAATCGGCACCCCACGATCTGGATAGGCTGTTGGCAATTCAACACTGGAGGACACCGTGGCCTTAAAGGATGCACTTGGCGGAGCTGCGCGGTGGACCTGGGACAGCGTGCGCGGCAAGAGCGACGCGGGCCCTGTGAGCAAGGGGCGACAGGTCGGCACCATCGCTGCGCTGGTCGTCGTCCTCGTGGCCATCTGGCCGAACGGTCAGCCGACCGCCCAGACCGCGATCGCTCCGGCGGCGGGCCTTTCCACACCGCCCATGGCTTCGGCGGCCAGACCAACGCCCTCCGCCATTCCTAGCCCTGAACACGAGCAGACCGCCACCCCTGAGGCGCCGCCCGCCACCCAAGATGCCTCCCCGGTTGAGACGAGTTCTCCCGCTATGGCGTCCGCCCCCAGCAAGGCACCTGCAGCGACCAAGGCGCCCGAGCCGACGCAGCCGGCGGCAAAGGAACCCAAGGGGGGCTCCGCCCCCTCGGGCGACTGCAACATCAAGGGAAACATCAGCAACAAGGGCGAGAAGATCTACCACGTCCCCGGGCAGCAGTACTACGGCAGGACCAAGATCGACCCCTCCAAGGGCGAGCGGATGTTCTGCTCCGAGGCCGAGGCCCGAGAGGCTGGATGGCGCAAGGCCAAGGTGTAACGGCCCGACCTACAACGTGTCGGCCAACTCCTCGCACTGGCGGAACCCGAGCTCGGCGTACATGGCCACCGCATCGGGAATGGCGACATCGTCGAACCAGCACGTCGCGGAGTGATTCGACCCCCGTGCCGTGTAGTCGTCGTCACCTACGTGCTGGTTCCGGTGCTCGTGCCGATCCTGAGCCTCGCGGGCTGGGTGGCCGGCCGATCGGCATCGCGTTCTGCGTGTTCGCCGTGGTCAACGGGGTCATCAGCCTGAAGCGGTTCTGGTCCACCGACCACCCACGCCGGTGGATGTACACCGCCTTCATGTTCATCGTGTTCACCATCCTGGCCGTCGCCCTGATGTCGGACCTCAGCCGCCTGGGAGGCCTCGTATGACCGAGACGCCTGACGGTAACGTCGCAACCCACACCGCCGACACGGCCGAGGAGAAGGCCGGCGAACTGCTCGGCGGCGCCCTCAGCGTGCTGCTGTTCGTCGTGATGGTGGTCTTCGCCATTGGCTGCGGCCTGTTGGGCTGGTTCAGCTTCGCCTGACGCACCGCGGTGGCACCAAGCGCTGCCAGATCTCCTGCCGGTGTGCAAATCTAACATGTGATGTTAGATTTGCATGGTGATCGAGCGGTTCAAGGCGCAGGAACTACGGCGTCGGGTCAGCACGTCGGCTGCCACGGTGCTCCTGGGCCCCCGGCAGGTCGGCAAGACGACGCTGGCGCGCCAGCTCGCTGACAGCTGGCCGGGCGGCGCCACCTATCTCGACCTGGAGCGGCCGACTGACCGTCGTCGGCTCGACGATGCGGACGCCTACCTGCGGAACCAAGCCCCCCACCTGGTGGTACTCGACGAGGTCCACCGCGTCCCCGAGTTGTTCGCCACCCTGCGCGGCGTCATTGACGACAACCGCCGGGGGGGCTTCAGGACCGGGCAGTTCCTGCTCCTCGGATCGGCGTCCCTCGACCTGATCCAGATGTCCTCGGAGAGCCTGGCCGGCCGGGTCGCGCACGTAGAACTGAGTGGGATCAACGTCGACGAGGCGGCTGCCTACGGCATCCCCCCGGAGCGGCTGTGGCTACGCGGCGGGTTCCCCGACTCACTCACCGCCGACGATGACCGGACCTCGCTTGAGTGGCGTCAGGACCTGATCCGGGCCTACCTGGAGCGCGACGTGCCCATGTTCGCCCCGCGCATCCCCGCCGAGACGCTCCGCCGGCTCTGGACCATGCTGGCGCACTCCAGTGGGGGCTTGCTCAATGCGAGTCGGCTGGCGCAATCGCTGGGGGTGTCCGGCCCCACGGTGGATCGCTACATCGACCTCCTCGTCGACCTGGGGCTCACGAGGCGACTCACGCCTTGGTTCACCAACACCGGCAAACGCATGACGAAGTCCCCGAGGGTGTTCGTCAGGGATTCGGGACTCCTCCACGCCTTGCTCGAGCTCACCACCCTTGACGACCTGCTCGGCCACCCCTCGGCCGGGTCCAGTTTCGAGAGCCATGCCGTCGAGAGTCTCATCGACGCCGCACCGACCTCGTGGCAGGCGCACCACTATCGGACGGCCACCGGCAACGAGGTCGACCTGGTCCTGGTGGAGGGCGGGAGGCCCCACACGGCGGTCGAGGTCAAGCTGTCCACGGCACCGAGTGTGAGCGCCGGTTTCCACCGCGCTTGCGACGACCTCGGGGTGGAGAACAGATGGGTCGTCCACCCCGGCACCGAGGATGAATACACCACCTCGGGCGGCGTCGGCGTCATCGCCCTGGGCGCACTGGTGGGCAAGCTCCGCAACGCCTGACGCCGGGGCGCAACGCGCTCACCGCCGCATCATCGGCAAGAACAGGGTCGTCACACTCCCCCGCCGAAACACCTTCGCCGGACGCCGCCGCCCGCGACTTCGTGCACCCCACATTGGCAACGGCCACTGGGTAAGCGGACGCCCGCGGCGCCGACGGGCACAGGCCGCGGGAGATGTGCGGACGCGATATCCACTAGCCTGCTCCCTGACCCCAACGAGGAGGACGGTCGAGTTGACTGACACGGCGCGCGCCCTGAACGTTGCTCCGGGCTCGATCGTGGTCGTGCGCGACGAGGAGTGGCTGGTCACACAGATCCGCCACACCGACGACGGGCAACTGCTCACCGTCCAGGGCCTCGGCGAACTCGTGCGGGGCACCACGGCGTCCTTCTACGAATCGCTGGACACGATCGAGGTGCTCGACCCCCGTCTCGCGACCCTGCGGGCCGACTCCTCCCCCCACTACCGCGACGCACGCCTCTGGTTGGAGGCGACCGTCCGCAAGACGCCACTCCCGCTCACCGACGAACGCCTCACTGTCTCGACCGGGGCGTTGGCCGACCAACTCGGCTACCAGCAGACGGCTGTCCGCAAAGCCCTCGACCCGGACGCCCTGCGCCCCCGCATCCTGCTCGCCGACGCCGTGGGTCTCGGCAAGACGCTGGAGATCGGCATGATCCTCGCCGAACTGATCCGCCGCGGCCGTGGCGAGCGCATCCTCATCGTCTGCCCACGCCACGTGTTGGAGCAGATGCAGGGTGAGATGTGGAACCGCTTCGCGATCCCGTTCGTGCGGCTCGACTCGGTCGGCGTCCAGCGCGTCAAGCAGAAGTTGCCCGCGACGCGCAATCCGTTCACCTACTTCAACCGGGTCATCATCTCGATGGACACCCTCAAGCAGGATCGGTTCGCCTCCGACCTGCGCCGACACTCCTGGGACGCCGTCGTCATCGACGAATCCCACAACGTCACCAACTCGGCGACCCAGAACAATCGCCTCGCGCGCACGCTCGCCCCCAAGACGGACGCCCTCATCCTCGCCTCGGCCACCCCCCACAACGGACGCCCCGAGTCGTTCGCCGAGCTGGTGCGGCTGCTCGAACCCACGGCCGTGACGCCCGAGGGCGACCTGGTCCCCGACGAAGTGAGCAGGCTCGTCATCCGACGGCACCGCCATTCCGATGAGGTCGCCCGGGTCGTCGGCGCCGACTGGGCCGAGCGCAAGCAGCCGCAGCACAAGCTCATCGGGGCCTCCCCCGCAGAAGACGCCGTGGCCCAGGAACTCGCCGACGTGTGGCTGCACCCCAAGGACGCCGCCAGCCCCTATTCAGGCCAAGCGTCGACCCTGTTCCCGTGGACGCTCGCGAAGGCCTTCTTGTCCTCATCCGCGGCTCTCGCCGAAACCATCGCGCAGCGGCTCCGCACGTTGGGCCCCATCGGGTCCCACACCGCGGCGCAGCGCATCGAGGCGGACGCCCTCACGCGCCTCGCCGCCCTCAACGAGGCGACGCACACCAGCAGCAGCAAGTACGACGCCCTCCTGGCCTACCTGGGCGAGATCGGCGTGAAGAAGACCTCGCCGATGCGAGCGGTTGTGTTTGCCGAGCGCGTCCCGACGCTGCACTACCTGCAGCAGCGCCTGGCGAAAGACCTCGGGTTCACGACCGACCAGGTCCGCGTGCTGCACGGGGGGCTCTCCGACGTCGACCAGCAGGACATCGTGGAGTCGTTCAAGCTGTCGAGTTCACCGATCCGCGTGCTGGTCACCGGCGACGTGGCGTCCGAGGGCGTCAACCTGCACCGACAGTGCCACGAACTGATCCATTACGATATCCCGTGGTCGCTGATCCGTATCGAGCAGCGCAACGGCCGCATCGACCGCTACGGCCAGCGGACGCCGCCCCAGATCACCACCTTGTTGCTGAACCCGTCGGCCGAGGACTTCGCCGGCGACCTGGTCGTGCTGCGCCGCCTGCTCGAACGCGAGGAGGAGGCCCACAAGGCGCTGGGCGACGCGGCGTCCCTGATGGGGCAGTACTCGGTCGAGAAGGAGGAGGAGGCGATCAAGCGCGTCCTCGCGGGTAAGGCCACGCTCGACGAGACGGTCAAGGACCCCTCGACCATCGCCGCCACGGGCGACCCACTGGCCGCCCTGTTCGCCCAATTGACGGCGGCGGCGTCCGCCCCCACACCGCCGGCACCGGCGCCGTTCCGCACCGGGCTGTACCGCGAGCGGGTCGACTTCCTGCGCGAGGCGCTGACGGCCGCGTTCGTCACCCCCGAGGCGCCCCCGTCAGCGAACGGCGTCGCGTGGAAGGAGCACCCGGCCGAACGCTTGGTCGAGTTCGTGCCACCGAAGGATCTCAGACAGCGCTTAGAGGTGTTGCCGCAAAGCTATCTGGCCGAGCGACGCGTCCTCGAGCGGCTGGTGCTCGCCACTGACGCCGGCAAGGGCAAGCAGGAGCTCGAGAGTGCCCTGGCCGACCAGTCGACCAAGACCTCGTGGCCTGAGGCGCACTTCCTGGGCCCGCTGCACCCGGTGCTCGATTGGGCGTCCGACCGTGCGCTGGCGAGCCTCGCCCGCAACCAGGTGTACGCCGTACGCGGGAACGTCGACTGCCCGACCCTGTTGGTCGTGGGCACCCTGACCAACCGCCGCGGGCAGACGGTCGCGGCGTCCTGGGTCAAGGTCCAGTTCCCCGACCCCGCGACGCCGACGTTCGCGTTATCCGAGGTCGTCGCCACGTCGGCCGAACTGTTCGCCGGCGTCGGGTTCGGCCCGACGATGAACAACCCCGGCCCGGTCGCCGACCTGGCGGCGCTGGCCCCCCTGGTCGCCGCGGGGGTCGAGTCGGCGTCCGCCCAGCTTGCGGCGGCCTTGACCGCGGCGACCGACGACGCGGTGCGGCGCGTCAACCAGTGGGCCGACAAGACCGCACGGTGGCGAGGCCAAGCCGAACTGTTCCCCACCAGCTCGGGCCTGCGACGGCGCATGGAGGCGATCGGCTACGAGGAGGAACTCATCCGCGAGATGGCACCCACCCAACGGCTCGTGCGCCCGCTCCTACTCGTGCTGCCCGCCGACCATCCGAGCGACTTCGCGCAGGAGGGCTGAGCGGTGCCGACGTCAGACGCCTTCGTGGTCGGGGACGACTTCCTCTCCGAGCACTACTTCACCACCGATGCGACCAAGGAGAGCTTCCACGGGCTGGTGCTCGACCGCCGCAAGGCGTGGGACGCCGCCACGCACGACACCAGCCGGTCGCGGTTCACCGCGCGCCGCGGTGAGTTGGCGACCGCACTGGCGGCGCTCTACGCGGATCCGGCGATTGAACAGGGACGCCGTGCGGCAACACCGATCGCCGTCACGGACGCCCACGCCCGACTCCGCGAGGTACTGGGGTATGCGTCCCGCGAGTTCGCGACGACGGCGTCGGGGCCGGTCACGTGGTTCAACACGGCTGGCGTGACGGCCGACCCTCCCTTCGCGCTCGTCGAGGCCGAGCCGGCCGCAGCCCTGGAGGACCTCTTCACCAAGGAGCCCCACCACCGGCTGCTCACCGACTGGCAGGTCGACGAGAAAACGACCGAGACGAGCGTGACCAAGGCAATCTCGCGCCTGTTCAACGCTGACGACGGCGTCCAGTTTGTGCTGGTGCTCGCGGGGCGCTGGGCGTTGGTCACCGAAGCCGCGCGGTGGGCCGAGGGCCGCTATCTGGCCGTTGACCTACAGACGGTGTGCGACCGCAACGAGGTCAAGCGCGGGGGCGAGATCGACCGGGCGCTGACGATCCTCGACGCAGACTCGCTGGCCCCGGACGCCGACGGTCAGGTCTGGTGGAGCACCGTGCTGGAGGCCTCGGTCAAGCACACGGTTGGCGTCAGCAAGGACCTGCGCGAGGGTGTGCGGCGCAGCATCGAGATCATCGCCAACGAGGTGGTCGCCCGACGCCGGGCGCAAGGCCTCGAACCGCTGCCGGCCGAGCAGGCGCAACCGCTGGCGCGGCAGTCGCTGCGGTTCCTGTATCGCATCCTGTTCTTGCTGTACGCGGAGGCGTCCCCCGAGCTGGGCGTCCTGCCGGTGGGGGCGGCCGAGTACGACACGGGCTACAGCCTCGACCGGCTGCGTGAGCTGACGCTGGTGGAGCTGGCCTCACCGAAGGCGCGCACGGGCACGCACTTCTACGACTCGCTGGCGGTGCTCTTCCGCCTCATCGACCGCGGCCACCCCGCGCCACGCCGGTCGAGTAGCGAGCGAGGAACGAGCGAGCGTGTCGAGACCACCGACGCGCTCATCTTCCACCCCCTGCGGGCAGACCTCTTCAAACCGGACGCCATCGCTCTGATCGCCGGAACCAAGCTGGGCAACGGCGCGCTTCAGGAGGTGTTGGAGAAGCTGCTCGTCAGCAAGGAGCAGAAGGGACGCGAACGCGGCTTCATCAGCTACGTCGACCTGGGCATCAACCAGT
>CALMPQ010000451.1 GCA_937872005.1 uncultured Propioniciclava sp. | reverse complement strand
ATCATGCCCTTCATGAGCTCGTAGGCGTTGAGCGGGCCGCCGAAGCCGGCCTCGGCGTCCGCCACGATCGGGACGAGCCAGTTGTCGACCGTCGAGATGCCCTCGAGGTGCTCGATCTGGTCGGCGCGCATGAGCGCGTTGTTGATGCGACGCACGACGGCCGGCACCGAGTTGGCGGGGTAGAGGCTCTGGTCGGGGTAGGTCTGGCCCGAGAGGTTCGCGTCACCGGCGACCTGCCAGCCCGAGAGGTAGATGGCGCGCAGGCCGGCCTTGACCTGCTGCACGGCCATGTTGCCGGTGAGTGCGCCCAGCGAGTTCACGTAGTGGCCGTTGCCGCGGGTGACCTCGTCCCACAGGATCTCGGCGCCGCGACGCGCGAGGGTGAACTCTTCCTGGACCTTGCCGCGCAGGCTCATGACGTCGGCGCCGCTGTAGTCGCGGCGGACGTTCGCCCAGCGGGGGTTGGTTGACCAGTCCTGCTCGAGGGACTCGGCGGTGATCTCGGACATTTCTTCTCCTTAAGAAATCGGGGCTGCGTTGCCTCGTTGACACCATCTTGGGGGCAGAACAAGAGGGTTTCACCACCGAAAGTCTGTGAAGGAATGCAGAATTTCACTAGGGTGAAACCATGCCGACTTCGCCGTGGATCATCCAGCCATCCGCACCCGAACCCGAGTCGTTCCTCGACTCTTTCGGGCTCGGACGCCGCCTCCACGCCCTGCGCAAGGCCCGCGGGCTCACCCTGGCCCAGGTGTCGGAGCACGCCGGTGTCGCGCCGAGCCAGCTGTCGATGATCGAGAACGGCAAGCGCGAGTCGAAGGTGGGAACCCTGCAACGGTTGGCGTCCTTGTACGGAACGTCGCTCGACGAGCTGACTCAGGGCACGCCCGACCATCGCACGCAGTTGGAGGTGGAACTCGAGGCGGCCATGCGCTCGCCCTTGGCCAAGGCGGCGAACCTGCCCACGATCCGGATCAGCCCGCGCACGCCGACCGAGGTGCTGGAGGCGATGGTCGCGCTGCACCGCGAACTGGCCCGGCAGGCCGAGGAGCGGGCGGCCACGCCCGAGGAGGCCCGCCGCGCCAACACCGAGCTGCGGCGCGAGATGCGCTCGCGCAACAACCACTGGGCCGAGATCGAGGCGGTGGCGGCGAAGCTGCTCGGCCGGGTGGGCTACCGAGGCGGACCCTTGTCGGAGCGGCTGATCGGCGACATCACCGCCCACCTCGGGTTCTCGCTCGCGCACGTGGGGGACCTGCCGGCATCCACCCGGTCGGTCACCGACCTGCGGAGCAAGCGCATCTACCTGACGCGCAGCTCACGGCCCGACCACAGCCCGCGTACCGTCCTGCTGCAGGCGTTGGGCCACCACGTCCTGGGCCACGACCGCCCGGCGACCTACGGGGCGTTCCTGCGCCAGCGCGTGGAGACCAACTACTTCGCGGCCGCGCTGCTGATGCCCGAGGCGTCCATGGTGGAGATGCTGACGGCGGCGAAGGCGTCCAAGGACCTGGCCATCGAGGACCTCCGCGACGCGTTCGGCGTCTCGTACGAGACAGCCGGGCACCGCTTCACGAACCTCGCGACGCGTCACCTCGGCATCCGGCTGCACTTCTTCCGGGTGCACGAGTCGGGCACCTACCACAAGGCCTACGAGAACGACGGGACGCCCTTCCCCGCCGACCACACCGGCGCGATCGAGGGGCAGGTCGCGTGCCGCCAGTGGACCGCCCGGCAAGTGTTCGAGCAGGTCGACGCCTTCAGCGCCTACCACCAGTACACCGACACCCCGGCCGGTACGTTCTGGTGCACAGCGCACACCGAGGCCACCCCGAACGGGCGGTTCTCGATCGGGGTCGGGGTGCCGTTCGACTCGGCGAAGTGGTTCCGCGGGCGCGAGACCAAGCACCGCCACAAGTCGACCTGCCCGGCCCCCGACTGCTGCCGCGTGCCCCCGCGCGAGCTCATGGACGCCTGGGCCGGCCACGCCTGGCCCTCCGCCCGGGCGCACTCGCACATCCTCGCCGCCCTGCCCCCGGGCGCCTTCCCGGGCGTGGACGAGACGGAGGTGTACACGTTCCTGCAGGCCCACGCCAGCCCGATACGCTGACCCGCGTGAAGTACGTCTCGACCCGCGACACCGACAACCGGACGCCGCTGCCCTTCTGCGACATCCTGCTGGAGGGGCTCGCGCCCGACGGTGGCCTGTACCTGCCCGAGTCCTACCCGCTGGTGGGTGCAACGACGTTGGCCTCGTGGCGTGCCCTGCTCGCCGAGGAGGGTTACGCCGCGCTGGCAGCGGCGGTGCTCGGGTTGTACGTGGACGACATCCCCGCCGACGACCTGCGCGCGATCTGCGAGCGTGCGTACACGGCCGAGAAGTTCGGGACGCCGGAGATCGTGGGGCTGACCGACCTGGGCGGGGGCGTCCGGTTGGGGCACCTGAGCAACGGGCCGACCGCCGCGTTCAAGGACATGGCGATGCAGTTGCTCGGCGAGCTGTTCGAGTACGAGCTTGAGCGCCGCGACCAGACCCTGACGATCCTCGGCGCGACGTCGGGCGACACCGGGTCGGCCGCCGAGTACGCGATGCTCGGCAAGGAGCGCGTCACGGTCTTCATGCTGACCCCCGCGGGGCGGATGAGCCCCTTCCAGCAGGCACAGATGTTCTCGATCGCCGACCCGGCCATCGTGAACATCGCACTGGACGGCGTCTTCGACGACGCCCAGGACCTGGTCAAGGCCGTCAACGCGGATGCCGCGTTCAAGGCCGAGCACCGCATCGGCGCGGTGAACTCGATCAACTGGGCGCGCCTGGTGGCGCAGGTGGTCTACTACATCGCGCTGTGGCTGCAGGCGACGACCCGGGACGACGAGTCGGTGACCTTCGCCGTGCCGTCGGGGAACTTCGGCAACATCTGCGCCGGCCACATCGCCCGCGAGATGGGCCTGCCGATCTCGACGCTGGTGCTGGCGACGAACGAGAACAACGTGCTGGCCGAGTTCTTCGACACCGGCATCTATCGGATTCGCGGCACCGCCGAGACGCTGGAGACGTCGTCCCCGTCGATGGACATCTCGAAGGCCTCGAACTTCGAGCGTTTCGTGTTCGACCTGCTGGGTCGCGACGCGTGGGCGATCCGGCGGTTGTTCGGGCGTGACCTGTCGCGCGATGGGCTGTTCATCCTGACCGGGACGCCGGAGTTCGTGGGCGTCCGCGAGCGGTTCGGGTTCGTGGCGGGGTCGTCGACGCACGCGGATCGTCTGGCCACGATCAAGGCTGAGTCGGAGCGGTCGGGGTACGTCGTCGACCCGCACACCGCCGACGGGGTGAAGGTGGCCCGTGACCTGCTGGCCGCCGGTGCTGTCGAGGAGCCCGTGATCGTGCTGGAGACCGCCCTGCCGGTGAAGTTCTCCGCAACGATCGTCGAGGCGCTGGGTCACGACATCGAGCGCCCCGAGCGGTTCGCGGGGCTGGAGGACCTGCCGCGCCGCGTGCTCGCGTTGCCCAACGACGCGGACGCCCTCAAGCGCCTGATCGCCGGGGCCTGACCGCAACGCGGGGCCCCTCCGGCGCGTGGATCCGGTCATAGGATCACCGCAGGAGGGCCCATGGACCGTCGGGAATTGTTCCGTGCTGCGCTCGCTGGGATTGACCACGTGGGTGGCAGGGTGCTCGAGCGTCCCCACCGTCAACGTCACCCCGGGGGCGGGCCCCACGATGACGGCACCGCCGTCAGGACTCTTCGGACACCTCGCCGACGCCCTCGTCGGCCATCTCGCCGGCGACGCGGAGAACCTCGCGCTCTCACCGTTCTCGATCGGCGCCGCCCTTGCCATGGTGCGGCAGGGCGCGGCCGGGCGGACGGCGTCCGAGCTCGATGAACTGCTGGGCATCGACGCCACCACGCTGGCCGCCGCGGTCAACACCACGTGGAAGGCGATGGCGGACGCCGAGGGCGTCCAACTGAACGGGGCCAACGCGATCTGGGCCCAGCGCGACTTCGGGTGGAAGCAGCCCTCCCTCGATGCCCTCGCGGCCTTCGGCGCGCCGCTGCAGGAGCGCGACATCGCGGCCGACCCCGACGTCGTGCGTGACCAGGTCAACGCCTGGGTGAAACAGGTCACGCACGACAAGATCCCGGAGCTGCTGCCTCGGGTCTCCTCACGGCCCAGACCCGGATGGTGCTGGTCGACGCCCTGCGGTTCGCCGCGCCGTGGCAGCGCCCGCTGTTCGCCCAGGACCCGTCGCCGTTCCGCACCGCCAGCGGCACCGTGGACGCCCCCTGGCTGGCCGGCGGCGGGCCCAGCCTGCCCTGGCTCGAAACCCCGGACGCCTCCGCCACCGTCGTCCCCTGCCAGGGGCAGGAGTTCGGACTGGCGCTCGTGCTGCCGCGCGAGGGCGTGGCCGTGGGCGACGTGCTGACCAGCGGCTTGCTGGGCGAGCTGGCCGGGTCGGCCCCCCGGGAGGTGTCGGTCGGCCTGCCGCGGTTCGAGGTCCGCACCGCTGAGAACTTGGTGGACGCCCTCGCGGCGGTCGGCGTCCGGGAGGCGTTCGACCGCGAGCGGGCGGACTTCTCGCCGATGACCGCCAGGGAGCGCCTGTTCGGCTACGCGGTGCTGCATCTGCCGACGCTGACCCTCTTGTTCGTGGGCGTGGTCGCGGACCCGACCCGCGTGACCGGCGCGGCCAGGGGCCTGTATTGGAGCGCCTTGACCGGTGCCACCGCCGCCGAGACCGCTTTGGTGCCCGAGCTGGATCGCCGCGAGTCCCTCCCCTGGGGTGTCGCGGCCGGGAGCCTGGTGCTCGCCGGCAAGGGACTCCACGAGCGCAGCGATGCCTGGCTCGTCGGCAAGCTCGCGGGCTGGGGCGTGCGGCGTCCGCGCCTGTGGCTGGCCGGCGCAACGGTGGCCTCGGTCGTGGCCTTGGGCTGGGTCGAGCGCCGCATCAACCGTGCCGGCCGCGCCTTCGACGACGCCCCCTGGGACGAGATGGGCGAGGTCGGCGACCTCCCGGAGGATGTGCGCGCCATCATCGGCGCCCTGCTCGATGCCGTCGATGGCTACGACTCCGATCGCTTGCAAGCCCAACTGGCGACTGCCCGGGCGGGGTCGGTCGGCGACCCCCAAGCGATCGGACTCTCCATCGACGAGGACGCCCCCACCACCTTGTTGGACAGCTTCCTGTGGCCGGTCGTCGCGACCTTCGAGCGGGACGGGAAGACCCACGAGGTGCTGCTCGAGATCGCCGAGGGCCGCCTGTGGCGTCTCTCGCAGTACGTCGACGACGAGACCGTCGACCCGATGACCCACGACTGGTCGTGGCCGGCGGTCGAAGAACTCACGATCACGCCCGGGAGCCCTGTCTGGTGATGGCGGGGCGTGCCACCATGGTGCTGTGACCGACGAGCTGACCTGGGCCCACCTCACGCCCGGCACCGTGCCGCAGTGGACGGACCTGACCAACCTGCTGGCGGAGGTGGATGGGACGGAGGAGCTCTACGAGGCCGATGACCTCGCCGAGGAACTCACCGAGCACGGCTTCACGCCCGAACTCGATTCTTGGGCGGTTTGGGCCGGCGAGCAGATGGTCGCCTACGGCCAACTCCGCGTCGGCGTCGAGCTCGACCGCGAAGGCCGGCTGCGGGCCCACCTGGGCGGAGGCGTCCACCCGGACTGGCGCGGCCGCGGGATCGGCCGTGAGCTCATGGCCCGCATGGAGGCCCGCGCCACCGAGCTGGCTGCGGAGCGGTTCCCGGACGCCTCGGTGTACTGGCGGGCTTCGGGTGGTCTGGAGGGGGCGTCCGTGCGCGACCTGCTCAGCCACCGCGGGTACGAGGTCGTGCGCTACTTCAACCTGCTCGGTCGGCCGCTGCCCGGGGACCCGTTGGCGGTGCAGACCGATGCCACGCTGATCACGCCCGACCCGGCCATCCACGCGGAGGCCGTGCGCGTCGCCCACAACGCCGCGTTCGCCGATCACTGGGGCAACACCCCGTCGGGTCCCGAGCGGTGGCACGACTCATGGACGGCGCGCTCGAACCGCTTCGACGTCTCGACCCTCGCGGTCGACCCCGACGGTCGGGTGCTGGCCTACGTGCTGGCCAGCCAGTGGCTGCCGCGCGAGCTCTACGTGAACATCGTCGGCACCATCCCGGACGCCCGCGAGATCG
>CALMPQ010000450.1 GCA_937872005.1 uncultured Propioniciclava sp. | reverse complement strand
CTACTCCAAGCTGCTCAGGAGCTGATCCACGTACATCGGGCTGTCGAAGGCTTCGAGGTCGGTGTACGGGGACTCATACCAGGAGGCTAGCCACACGATGACCACGTTGGGCCCGCGCCGGGCGACGAGCCGGTAGCTCCCGAAGGGAAGGTCCTCATACGCTTGCGTCCCATCGAAACGACGCTCCTCCTGCAGCACCATGAGCGCTTCGTCCCATGGCCCGTACGGGCGAGAGTACTCACTGTGCGTGTAGTACTCCGGGTTGTAGCCATTGGGAACCGGGGCGCAGTGCCCGTGCGCGCGGGCGTCCGCCATGAATGCCATCGCAGCTCCGACACTGGAGAAGACCAAGGAGAATTCGGACGAACCCGCCTCTTCTCCCCAGTAGTCCTTGCCCCAACTGGCGACGCGCTGGTCCAAGGTCGTGTAGGGCAGCGCCGTGGAACACGGCTGAAGGATCAACAGGTTGCTCATCAACTCTTCGGGGTAGTCGCCGCCCTGAAGTGACCGGTCGAAACCGGCGGGCATCGTGCCCACGATCGGCTTGTCGGACGCCGCGTCGGGGGCCGGCGGCGTCCGGGGCCCGGTCTTGGTCACCTCGAGGCGGTAGAGGAAGGCGGCCATGGCGTCCCGGTTGATGGGCTGGACGGGCCGGTACTGTGGCAGCGCCTGGACCTGGTCCCAGCCGGTCGTGATGCCCTTGGCGGCCAGCCACGTCATCTCGCGATAGAACTGCACCTGGGCGTTCAGGTCGGAGAAGGGCGAGCGGGTCGGCGCCGTGTAGGCCGGCTTGCCCTCGAACCGGTAGAGGAAGGCCGCCATGGCGTCGCGGCCGATCGGCGCGAGCGGACGGAACTCCTTCTTGCTGCCCACGGTCCAGCCCTCGCTGATGCCCCGGGCTGCGAGCCAGGCGACCTCCTTGTAGAACTGGTCACCGGGCTTGATGTCGTCGAACGGCGAGACGGCAGGCGCAGGGAAGGCCGGTTCGCCCGCGTAGCGGTAGAGGAAAGCGGCCATCGCATCACGGTTGATGGGTTGGGTCGGGCGGTACTCACGGCGTCCACCACCCACATCCCACCCCGTGGAGATGCCGCGCTCGGCGAGCCACAGGATCTCGGTGCGGAACTGTGTGCCCTGGGGCACATCGGTGAAGGTGACCGCTGCACGGGCGGGGGCCGCGGCGAGGGTCGTGAGGGCGAGAGTTGCCCCGAGGAGCAGGGCCGCACCGCGCTTCAGTGCGCGGGCGAGGGGTCGGCGTTCCATGGCCCCACGCTAGGGCTTCGGGCCCCCACGCGGGGGTGAAACCTACGCGGGCCCGGTGCTGTGGCGCACGATGAGGCGCACGGGCACCGACACGGGGGCGGCGTCGGCGGCCTTGTGCCCCGCCAGCGACCCCACGATGTAGCGCACCGCCGAGTCGCCCAGCATGGTCAGCGGCGCGGCCACCGTGGTGAGGCCCGGCGTGATGAGCGCCGAGGCGAAGATGTTGTCGAACCCGATCACGCTGACCTGGTCGGGCACCTTGATGCCCCGTTCGGCCAGGCCCTGGATCAGCCCGATGGCCATCAGGTCGTTGTAGCAGATCACGGCCTTGAGCCGGCGGGCCGCGATGACCTCGGCCGCGCCCCGACCACCCTGGAGCGTCGGGGCGAAGGGCCCGACGCGGTGCTCGGTGAAGCCGAGGTCCTTGGCGCTGTCCCGCATGGCCCGCCAGCGCATGCCGTCGGCCCAGGACGCCTCGGGCCCGGCGAGGTAGGTGATGTTGCGGTGGCCGAGGGCCAGGTAGTGCTCGGTGGCCTTCCTGATGCCGTGCGCCATGTCGGGGACGATGCAGTGCAGGCCGGCAACCCGCCGGTTGAGGATCACCACGGGCAACGACTTGGCCACCGTGCGCAGCTCGGTGTCGGACAGGCGCGAGCTGGCGATGATCAGACCGTCGAGCAGGGGCAGCGAGCGCCGCAGCATCTCCCGTTCCAGCGCCTCGGACTCCTGCGCGTCGTTCAGCGTGACGACGAACCCGGCCTCGGCGGCAGCGGCCTGGCAGCCCCGGATCACGCGGAAGTTGAAGGGGTTCGTGATGTCGGCCACGGCCAGCCCCAGCACCTTGGTGGTGCTCTTCGCACTCGTGCGGGACACCTCGCGGCTGCGGTAGCCGAGTTCCTCGGCGACCTGGCGGATCTTCTGGGCCGTCTGGGCGCTGACGCGACCCGGACGCGAGAACGCTCGCGACACGGTGGAGGGGCTTACCCCGGCGACGCGTGCCACGTCGTAGATGGTGGCATCCGACCCCGTGCCCGGCTCATTGACCATGGTCGAAACCCTAGCAACTTGGCAACTTGATGCAACGAAGTTACGTGAACTTCCCTGTCCGGTCGTGGTGGGGCTACAGTGCGCGCCCCCTGTTCGCCGCCTGACAAGGGCGAAGACGGTCCCCCGCGCGGGGGACCGCCTTCGTCGACCGAGAGCCGAGGGTCAGCTCGGAATGTTGAACGCCTTGCGCGGCAGCGTCGAGGTCAGGTCGAACGCCGTCTGCTCGGCCTCGTCGATCTCGAGGCGCCCCTGGGTGACCAAGTCGGCCAGGTAGGACACGTCGACTCGACGCGCCACGTCGTGGCGGGCCGGGATCGACATGAACGCCCGGGTGTCGTCGATGAAGCCACACGTCTTGTAGAACGTGCCGTATTCGGTCATCGCCGTCCGCCAGCGCTTGATGGCGTCGGGGGCGTCGATGAACCACCAGGGCGGGCCGGCGTAGAACGACGGGTAGAAGCCGCAGAGCGGGGCGACCTCGCGGCTGATGACCGTCTCGTCCATCGTCATGAGGATGACCCGGAAGTTGGGCTCCAGGCCGAACGCGTTCAGGCCGGGCTGCATCGCGTTGACGACCTCGATCGCCATCGGGATGTCGCCGCCGACGTCGGCGCCGAAGCGGTCGAACGTCGGCTGGTTGTGGTTGCGGTACACGGCCGGGTGCAGCGTCATGACGAGGCCGTCCTCGGACGCGAGGCGCATCTGCTCGAACATGAAGGTGCGACGCAGCGCGTCCGCCTCCTCCTTCGAGACCCCCTCGCCCGAGCGGGCCTTGGCGTAGATGCGGTCGGCGTCGGCCTTGTCGAGCGGCTGGGTGCCGAGGTCGGCGTGGCTGTGGTCGGTCGACGTGCCACCGTTCTCCTTGAAGAACAGGCGCCGGTTGCGGAAGGCCTCGACCCAACCGTCGAACGTGCCGGTGTCGACGCCGGACGCCTCGGCCAGGGCGTCCATCGACGCGTTCCAGTCGGGGCGCGCCGCCTCGAGGTACTTGTCGGGACGCAGCGTCGGGGCGACGGTGCGGGTGAACGACTCGTCGGCGGCCAACTTCTGGTGGTGCTCGAGCGAGTCGACCGGGTCGTCGGTCGTGGCGATGAACTCGATGTCGAACTTGTCCATGAGCGCGCGCGGCCTGAACTCCGGGGTGGCCAGTTTCTCGGCGATCTGGTCGTAGATCTGGTCGGCCGTCTCCTCCGACGGGCGCACGTCCACGCCGAAGATCTCGACGAGCTCGGCCTCCATCCAGAACTTCATGGGCGTGCCGCGGTAGAGGTACCAGTGCTTGCAGAAGATCCGCCACGCGTTGCGCGCCTGCTCCTCGCTGAAGTCGTCCCGGCCCATCGGAACGCCGAGGTCGGCCAAGTCGACGCCCTGGCCATGCATGATGCGGTTCACGTAGTGGTCGGGCGTCAGCAGCAGGTTCGTCGGGTCGGGGAACGGCACATCGTCCGCGATCCAGACCGGCGGCACGTGCCCGTGCGGCGACAGGATCGGGAGGTCCTTGATCTGCTCGTACAGCTTGCGGGCTACGGCACGGGTCTGCGGCTCAGCCGGGAACAGCCGGTCAGGGTTCAGGGTCAACGGCTTTGTCATGCTCGCCATTCTGGACCGCCCGCGCTCTCGCTGCAGGGGGTTGCGAACCTTTGCCAGCAATTGCCCTCGCGCCGGCGGCGTGTGCGGCAAGATGGGCCTGACCGGTCCCCAACGAGAAGGAAGCACCCACAATGAGCGACAAGACGGGCACCGCACAGATCGGCGTCGTCGGCATGGCAGTCATGGGCTCCAACCTGGCCCGCAACTTCGCCAGCAAGGGTTTCAAGACCGCGATCTTCAACCGTTCCTACGCCAAGACGGCCGCCGTCCTCGAGGCGCATCCCGAGGCCGAGTTCATCGGGTCGGAGAGCGTCGAGGAGTTCGTCGACTCCCTCGAGAAGCCGCGCCGCATCATCATGATGGTCAAGGCCGGTCCCGCGACCGACGCCACGATCGAGTCCCTCATCCCGTTCCTCGACCAGGGCGACATCGTCATCGACGGTGGCAACACCTACTTCCCCGACACCCGCCGTCGCGAGAAGATGATGGCCGAGAAGGGCTTCAACTTCATCGGCTGCGGCATCTCCGGTGGTGAGGAGGGCGCACTCCTCGGCCCGTCGATGATGCCCGGCGGCCCCAAGGACTCCTACCAGCACGTGGGCCCGATCCTCGAGAAGATCGCCGCCCAGTACGACGGTGAGCCCTGCTGCACCTGGATCGGTACCGACGGTGCGGGCCACTTCGTGAAGATGGTCCACAACGGCATCGAGTACGCCGACATGCAGTTCATCGGCGAGGCCTACGACCTGCTCAAGGGTGTCGGCCTGTCCGCCGCCGAGGCCGCCGACGTCTTCGCCCAGTGGAACACCGGTGACCTCGACTCGTACCTGATCGAGATCACATCCGAGGTCCTCCGCCAGGTCGACGCCGAGACCGGCAAGCCGCTCGTCGACGTCATCGTCGACGCCGCCGGCATGAAGGGGACCGGCACCTGGACGGTGCAGGAGTCGCTGAACCTGGGCGTCCCCGCCGCCGCGATCGCCGAGGCCGTGTTCGCCCGCGCCGCGTCCTCGAGCCCCGACCTGCGCGCCGCCGCCCGCGCCGCCCTGACCGGGCCCGACGGCCA
>CALMPQ010000449.1 GCA_937872005.1 uncultured Propioniciclava sp. | reverse complement strand
CGCACGATCCGGACCTCGCGCGCCAAGAGGCGCACGAGCAGGGCATCGGCCTCCAGCAACGCCAGCGGTTGGCCAGGGCACTTGTGGGCCCCGTCACCGAACGTCATCCCGGCCGGGTCGACGCCGCGGGCCCTCTGTCGATCCGGACACACGTTCAACGGCTGGTCGCCGACCGCGTCGAGGTCGGTGTTGGTGCTGCGGACGTGGACGTCGACGAGGTCCCCGGGCTCCAGCGCCACCTGGGTGTCCCGGTCGCGGATGGTGAAACCCTCGTGGACACGGCGGTACAGGTGGCCGACGACGGGCTCCAGCCGGATGACCTCGTTCAGGATCGCAAGCCTTTCCTCCTGCTCGCCCTCGAGGAACCGGCCCCGAAGGGAGTCATCGGTCAGGAGGTGCCAAGCAGCCATGCAGATGAACTCGCGCGTGGTGACCATGCCTGCGGTCCCGTAGGTCACGGACTCGACAAGGATGTCGGTGTCGGTGTAGCCCTCCGCGATGAGGTGGCTGATGACGTCGTTGGCGGGTTCCCGGCGGCGAGCCCGGACGGCGGGCCGGACGTCGGCGACGTAGAAGCGGACCAGCGGCACGAGACCGTTGACCGCCGCCTGCATCCACTGACGGCGGGTACGTCCCAGGCCCGGTTGGTCGAGGTCGAAGGGTGGCTGGTTGAAGAACGTCACCAGGCGACGCGCCATCGAGCGCACGTCGGATCCGGTCAGCCCGACGACCTGGGCGGTGACCTCCACGGAGTAGAACAGGGCGAGGTCGTCGAGTCGGCACCGAGGTGAGGACACGGCCTCTGCGACGATCCGCTCGGCGCACGACTCCATCAGGCCGGTGTACCGCTCGCGCACCACGGAGGGGGCGAAGAAGCGGGCCACCTTCGTGCGCTGCTGGTCGTGGAGCGGACCGTCCGACATCAGGATGGGATGGTGCTTCAGGACGCCCTGCGGGATGGACTCGGCGGTGAACCCAGCTTGGGTCGTGCGCTGACGCGCCCGCAGCACCTGTCTGGCGGCCTCGAGCGATCGGACGCGAACGGTGCGGCCCCGGCGCTCGATCCGGGGCCCGGCGCTCTCTCCGGGGCGGTGCGCCTTGCGGTGGCCAGGATCCGGCTCCATCACACTCCTCCGTGGGTGTCCCCGCCACTCTAGGTGATCTGACCCCAGTCCCAGCCGCACCCGAGCGGCGTCGGGCGATCCTTCTTTGGAGGGGTTATTTCCTTCATTGACTGAACTAGAGTGGCGACGAGGGGGAGTAGACAGGATGCTTTCGGCAACGATTTGATGTCACCCGGACAGCGACCGCGCACGATTGGACGAACCTTGGAACTTCAGATGCCCGTCCGGCAAGACTCTGCGCCGGGCGAACCCGACGTGGCCGTCGCCGACGAAGTCGTGCTTCTCGACGAGCAGGGCCAGCCCATCGGCGCCGCCGACCGGCGCAGTGTCCACACGCGCCAGACCCCGCTCCACCTCGCCTTCTCCACGTACCTGTTCGATCCCGAGGGCCGGGTGCTGATCACGCGGCGTGCCCTCCACAAGGCCACCTGGCCGGGCGTGTGGACCAACAGCTGCTGCGGGCACCCGCTCCCGGGCGAGGACATCGAGGCGGCGGCCCGGCGGCGCGTGAGCGAGGAACTGGGCCTGGAGGTCACCGAGCTGCTCCCGGCGGTGCCCGACTTCCGTTATCGGGCAGTGGACGCCAGCGGAATCGTGGAGAACGAGTTCTGCCCCGTCTTCATCGGCCACGTCTCCTCCTCCCTCGTCACCCCCGACCCGGACGAGGTCGCTGAGCACGCTTGGGTGAGGTGGGAGGACCTGGTGGCCGCGATCACCGCCACCCCCGCTGTGTACAGCCCGTGGAGCGTCCTCCAGGTGCCCCGCGTCGCGCTCGCGCTCGAGGGCGCCTCGTGCGCCCCGGCCCCTTCGCCCACGGATTTCGTCGACCGCGTGGACGGGCTGCTGACCACCACCTTGCGCGACCTGGCCGGCACCTGGGAGCGGACCAACCGTGCCGAGGGCGTCGAGGTGCTCCCTGACGACCTGCCGGCCTGGCTCGAACGCCTGCTCGTGGGGCGCGGCAAGCGCCTGCGCGCCACCATGCTCCACTGGGCCTTCGTGGCGGCCGGCGGTGACATCGCCGGCCCCGACTATCCGGGGCTGATCCGGATCGCCGCGGCCCTGGAGACCCTGCACCTGTTCGCCATGGTGCACGACGACATCATGGATGAGTCGGGATCACGTCGCGGGATGCCAGCCGCACACGTCGAGGCCGCCGAATGGCACCGGCAGGCGGGCGCCGCCGGTGAGCCCGACGCCTTCGGGGTCAACCTCGCCATGCTCCTGGGTGACTTGGCGCACACGCTGGCCGACAGCCTTGTCCAGCCGCTCCCCATCCGCCTGCGCCGCCTGTGGTTCGAGCTCTGCGTCGAGCTGATGGTCGGGCAACGCGCCGATCTCACCGGCGCCGCGGCAGGTCGACGTGACCTTGCCCACGCCGAGCACATCGCCCGGCTCAAGTCGGGCATGTACACCATCGAGCGCCCCCTGCAGTTGGGCGCGCTCGCTGCGGGCGCCGAGGAGGGCACGTGCGCCGCACTGCAGCAATGGGGGGAGCACATCGGCCGCGCCTTCGCCCTGCGTGACGACCAGCTGGGGATCTGGGGCGACCCGGCGCTCACCGGGAAGCCGGCTGGCGACGATCTGGCCGAGGGCAAGGCCACGGTGATCCTCGCACTGGCCTTCGAGCGCCTGGACGGTCCCGCCCGCGAGGCGCTCACCCGCCTCGGGACCGTGGATCTTCGCCCGGGCGACGTCACCGTGGTGAGTGATGCCCTGGTAGCCACCGGCGTCCGCGACGACATCGAAACCATGATTGAGGACGCCGTGGCACGCGCCGACGCCTGCCTCGCCCACGGCCAGCTCACCGAAGCCGGCATCGAGGGGCTGCGATCCGCGGCCCGCGCCATCGCTTGGAGGGACGCATGAACGTACTCGTCATCGGAGCCGGCCTGTCCGGCCTGTCCGCTGCGCTGCACCTGCGGGGGCAGGGTCACCACGTCACGGTGCTCGAGCGTGCTGCTGTGCCCGGGGGGCGGAGCGGCCGCATCGAGCGCGACGGGTTCACCTTCGACTCCGGCCCAACTGTTTTCACCATGGTGGACCTGCTCGACCAGGCCTTCCGGGCGGTGGGTCGTCGCGCGGACGACTACCTGACGATGCAGCTGCTCGACCCGGCCTACCGTGCGTGCTTCGACGACGGCTCCACCCTCCACGTGCGCCACGGAGTGGAGGCGATGCGCGCCGAGATCGCCCGCGAGTGCGGGTCGGTCGACGCCGCCGCCTACGAGGAGTTCGTCGTCTGGCTGCGCAAGCTGTACCTGGCGGAACTGCCCCACTTCATCGACGTGAACTTCGACCGCCCGACCGACCTGTTGCGCAACCCGGTCGCGGCCGCCCGTCTGGTCGCGCTGGGCGGCTTCGACCGCCTCGGTCCCGCCATCGAGCGCCGTTTCTCCGACCCGCGCCTCCACCGCATCTTCAGCTTCCAGGCGATGTACGCCGGCCTCGCGCCCGCCCAGGCGCTGGCGCTGTACGCCGTCATCACCTACATGGACTCGGTCGAGGGCGTCTGGTTCCCCGAAGGAGGCATGCGCGCGGTCCCCGATGCGATGGCGCAGGCCGCCATGGACGCCGGGGTCGAGTTCCACTACGGGGCCACCGTGGACCGCATCACCTGCGCGCAGGGGCGAGCCACCGGCGTGCGGCTGGCCGGTGGAGAACGCCTGAACGCGGATGCCGTGGTCTGCACGCTGGACCTCCCGGTCGCCTACGAAGAGCTCCTCCCCGAGGTCGCCACACCTCGCGTCGCCGCGCGGGGGCGCTACTCCCCCTCGTGCGTGGTGTGGCACCTGGGCGTCAAGGGCGCCCCACCGCCGGAGGCCGCCCACCACAACATCCACTTCGGGCAGCAGTGGCACGACGCCTTCGACGACCTGCTCCGGCGCGGACGTCCCATGGCCGACCCCTCCCGCTTCGTGGCCGTCCCGTCCCTGCACGACCGCGACGCGGCACCCGAGGGCTGCACCAGCCTCTACGTCCTGGAACCCACCCCCAACCTGGAGGTGGGCCGGCTCGACTGGCCCAGCGAAGGCCCCCGCCTGCGTGAACGCATGCTCACCGACCTGCAGCGCTGGGGCTACCCCACCGACATGGTGACCGAGGAGTTGGTCACTCCCCAGGACTGGCTGGCGCAGGGCATGGCAGCGGGAACCCCGTTCGCGCTCGCCCACACGTTCCGCCAGACCGGCCCCTTCCGGGCCAAGAACGTCGACAAGCGCGTGAAGGGCCTGGTCTTCGCCGGGTCGAGCACCACCCCCGGTGTGGGTATCCCCATGGTGCTCATCTCCGGGAAGCTCGCCGCCCGACGCGTTGCGGAGATGACCTGGTGAGCACCCTGCTGGAGGACGGGTACCGCACCGCCGCACGCCTCACCCGCGAGCACGGCACCACGTACTACTGGGGCGCCCTGCTCCTCCCCCCACCCCAGCGCCGGGACGTGCACGCGGTCTACGCACTGTGCCGGCTGGCCGACGACATCGTCGACGAGCCGGACAAGACCCCCCACCCCTCGGTGCCGGCCCACGGCACCCCGACCGAGCGTCTCGACGCGTTCCGCGCCTGGTTCTTCGCGGCATTGGCCCGCGGCACCTCGGACGAACCGGTGATGGCCTCGGTGATCGACAGCTTGCGGCGACGCGGCACCGACCCCGAGTGCTTCGAGCGGTTCTTCGACGCCATGGCGCTCGACCTGACCCACTCCACCTGGCCCACGTGGCCCGCGCTCCGCGACGGCTACATGGAGGGCTCGGCGGCCGTCATCGGAGAGATGATGCTGCCCGTCCTGGAACCCACCAGCGACGCTGCCCGCGACCACGCACGCTCTCTGGGATTGGCCTTTCAACTCACCAATTTCCTGCGTGACGTCGACGAGGACCTGAGCCGTGGCCGCGTCTACCTGCCCCAGGACGAGCTCGCCAGGCACGGCGCCGACCCCCACCTGCGCCAGGTGACGCCGCAGTGGCGCACGTTCATGGCCGAGCAGGTGACCCGCAACCGCACGCTGTACGCCCACGCAGCCGATGGCCTGCCCTATCTGCCCGAAGCCTCGCGCCGCTGCGTTGGCACCGCCCTGACCCTGTACCAACGGATCCTCGACCGGATCGAAGCAGCCGACTACGACGTCTTCAACGGACGCATCCGGGTACCCGCCCACGAGAAGCTGGCCCTGTTCGGTCGCCAAGCCGCAGTCGGCGCGCTACGCCCCTCGCGTTGGACCAGCGTGCGAGGCCGCGTGGACCGCCACCAGCAACCATGAGCACCCGAGCAGCGTTCGACCGCGGGGCGCGGCACTACGACCTCATGGTGGCCCTCAACCCCGGCTACCACGCCCATCTGCGCAGCGCAGCCGCATCACTGGTGGACACGCTGCGCGGCCAGCCCGGACCATGGCGCCTCCTCGACCTCGCCTGCGGTTCGGGAGCATCCACCCGAGCACTGGTGGACGCAGCCCCACCCGACACCCACATCCAAGGGTTGGACGCATCCCCCGGCATGCTCAGCCGCGCCCGCGCCAAAGAGTGGCCTGCGTCGGTCACCTTCGCCGAGGCCACCGCCGGCTCGCTGGACACCCAAGCGTGGCAGCCCGGAACCCACCACGGCATCCTGTCGGCCTATCTCTTCCGCAACCTCACACCCGCTCAACGCCGAGACGCCCTGGCGGAGATCCAGGCGCTGCTCACACCCGGCGGCACCCTGACCGTCGTCGAGTACTCCGTGCGCGAGCGATTCCGCGCGCAACTGGTGTGGAGCATCGTGAGCTGGCTGGTCATCATCCCGCTCGGAGCCCTGCTCGACCGCAACCCCTCGCTGTACACCTACCTCTGGCGCAGCGTGATGGAGTTCGACACACCGACGGACTTCATGGAGCAGCTCCACACCGCCGGCTTCGTGGACATCGCCACCCGGAGTGTGCCCGGCTGGCAACACGACATCCTCCACCTCTACATGGCCCGCAAGCCCCAGGAGACCGCATGAAGCGACCCGCACTCCCCGGCCGCGATCGGCGCGCCGTCCACCACCCCGGTCCCTCCGGTGCCGAGCGCTTGAGGGGCGAAGCGAAGGTCGTCGTCGTCGGAGGCGGCATCGCCGGCCTGTCGGCCGCCACGATCCTGGCCGAACGCGGAGTCCGAGTGACGCTGGTGGAGGCATCACCCCGACTCGGCGGACGCGTCGCCGCGTGGCCGCTCGAGGACGGACGCACCATGAGCCGCGGCTTCCACGCCTTCTTCCGCCAGTACTACAACCTGCGAGCGGTGCTGCGCCGACCCGACCCCGACCTGGCACGGCTGATCCCGATACGCGACTACCCACTGCAGCGCCCCGACGGAATGCGGGACTCCTTCAACAACATCCCCAGGACACCACCGTTCAGCGTCATGGGGTTTGTCGCCCGGAGCCCCTCATTCACACTCGCGTCCCTGGCGAAGGTCGACGTACCCACCGCCCTGGAGCTGTTGCGCGTCCGCTTCCCCGACACCTACAGCCATTACGACGGCGAATCGGCCGCCGCGTTCCTGGACCGACTGCGCTTCCCCGCCGACGCACGCGACCTCGCCCTCGAGGTGTTCGCACGCTCCTTCTTCGCCGATCCGAACGACTTCGCCGCCGGCGAACTGGTCGCCATGTTCCACACCTACTTCATGGGCTCGGCCGAAGGACTCCTGTTCGACGTCCCCGACGACGACTACGACACCGCCCTGTGGCAACCCCTCGGCCACTACCTGGCCCGACTCGGCGTGGAGGTACGCACCGGCGTCCGCGTGAGCACCATCGGCCCGACCGGAGCCCGGACCGACCACGGCGAGCTCATCGCGGCGGACGCCGTCGTCCTGGCCACCGACCCCCGCGCTGCCCGCTCCCTGGTGGCCGGCATCGGCGACCCCTCTGGGCCGATGGACGCGTTCACGCGCCGGGTCGCCGAGACGGTCAACGCACCCCCGTTTGCCGTGGTGCGGCTGTGGCTCGATGCGCTGGTCGCCCCACAGCGCCCCGCCTTCCTGGGCACCAGCGGCTACGGCGCGCTCGACAACGTTTCGGTGCTGGAACGCTTCGAGGCAGGAGCCGCCGCCTGAAGCCGGGCACACGGAGGATCCGTCGTGGAACTGCACGCCTACGCGTGCGACCCGGACGTTCTCGGGAACGAGGGCTCGACCGACCGCCTCGTCCAGCACCTGACCAGCGAGATGCACCGGGTCTTCCCCGAAACGGCGCACATGGGGACGCTGCACCGCGAGGTGCTGGTTCAGGACGACTGCACCCTCATCACCCCATCCCCGTGGAACGACCGTCCGGGGGTGGAGACACCTGCCTCCTGGCTCGTCCTGGCCGGGGACTGGGTACGCAGCGATTATCCCGTCGCGCTGATGGAGCGCGCCGCAACGACCGGGATCCTGGCAGCGAACGCATTGCTCCAGCGATGGGGAGTCCAGGGCGAGGGCCTGTGGACCGTCCCGACCCGCGGACTCCTGGCCCGCTGAGGTCCCGACCCCCGGAGGGCTCCGTTGCCACGGTGCACGGTGGGCTCGTCGCCGAGCGTCAGGCCAGCATCTCCCGCACCAGCGGGACGACGCGCGTGGCGTACAGCTCGATGGACTTCATCAGCTGGCTGTGCGGCATGGGCCCGTTGGCGTACTTCAGGTCGAACTGGTCGACCTTGAGTTCGCGCACGGTCGCGGCGATCTTGGCCGCCACCGTCTCCGGCGACCCGACGTACAGCGCGCCGTGCTCGATCTCATGGGTGAACTCGTCGGACCCCATGGCCCCCCAGCCCCGCTCCCGGCCGATGCGGTCACGCTGGGCCTTGAAGTGGGGGAACAACTGCTCGGCCGCCAGCTCGTCCGTCTCGGCGACGTGGCCGGGGCTGTGCACGGCGACGGGCATCTCGGTCGTCACGCCGAACTCGTCCACCGCGCGGCGGTACAGGTCGGCGAACGGCTTGAAGCGCTGGGCGGGGCCGCCGATGATCGCGAGCTGCAGCCCGAACCCGCGGTGGGCGGCGCGGACGACCGACTGCGGCGATCCGCCGACCGCGACCCAGGAGCGCATGCGTCCGCCCTCGGTCTTGGGGAACACGTCGACGTCGGCAAGGGGCGTCCGGTAGGTGCCCGACCAGGTGACCGGGCCCTCCTCGCGCAGCAGCGAGAAGACCTCGAGCTTCTCCTCGAAGAGCTTCTCGTAGTCGGCCAGGTCGAAGCCGTACAACCCGAAGGACTCGATGAAGGACCCGCGGCCCAGCACGGGCTCGGCGCGTCCGCCGCTGAGCGCGTCGATGGTGGCGAAGCGCTCGTACACGCGGATCGGGTCGTCCGACGACAGCACCACGACGGCCGACCCGAGGCGGATCCTCCCGGTCGCGGTGGCGAGGCCAGCCAGCACCGTGTCAGGCGCGCTGACGGCGAAGTCGGGGCGGTGGTGCTCCCCGATGGCGAAGTAGTCGACGCCGAGGGAGTCGGCGAGGACGCCCTGGGCCACGACGTCGCGGATCACCTGGGCCTGCGTGACCGGCTTGCCCGCGCCGTCGACGGTGACGTCACCGAAGGTGTCGAGCCCGAACTGGAGATCCATGACGTGCCTCTCGAAGTAGTTGAGTCTTCAACTCACTGGGCGGCCTGTTCATTCCCGCCCGCCCGATTGCCTGAAACGCCGGACGCCCCCAGCCTGCCACCCGAGGAAGCGGGTGGGGGCGAGGGGCGTCGGACCGGTGACTCAGTGCTGATGGTCGCCGTGGTCGTGGTCGGCGTGGCCGCCGGCCTCGTGGGCGGCCTGCGCGGCAGCGGCCTGCTGGCGGACCTCCTCGACGTCGAGGGCCTTGACGGCCTCGACGAGCTGGTCGAAGCCCGCGGCGTTCATGGCGCCGGCCTCGCGGTAGACGAGGACGCCGCCGCGGAAGGCCATCAGGGTCGGGATCGACTGGATCTCGAGCGCGGCCGCGATCTCCTGCTGGGCCTCGGTGTCGAGCTTGGCGAAGGTCGCGTCGGCGTGCTTCTCCGCGGCGCCCTCGAAGACGGGGGCGAACATGCGGCACGGGCCACACCAAGCGGCCCAGAAGTCGATGAACAGGGTGTCGGAGGTCTCGATCGTGCTGGCGAAGTTCTCGGCAGTCAGCTCAACGGTGGCCATGGGATAGATCCTCTCGTAGATACCCTCCCTCAACACCGCGGGCGGGCGAGGCATTCCCGGGTGGCTACAGCTCCGGGCCGCGGGTGGCCACCGGCTGCTTCAGTACCACGAAGCGGCGCATCGCCAGCGAGATGCGGACGGGCCCCTCCTTGGTCGTCCGGTCGACGAGCCACTCGACGGCCGCCGCGCGGCGCCGGGCCGACGTGGTCGGCAGGTAGAGGGCCGACACGATGACCTCGGCGTCCTGCGGGGTGGCGACCTCGAAGTGGTAGCGCTCGCGGGCGTCCTCGACCTTGCGCAGCCCGGTGCCGATCAGGGCGTCCTTGTAGCCGGTTATCTCGGTGGGGCCGGGGAACCGCGGCAGCGACCTGAGGCGTCCCACCACGCCCAGGGACGTGACCAGGTCGCGGGGGTGCAGCGGCAGCACGGTGGGCGCGGTGAACGCGAACACCCCGCCGGGCCTGAGGACGCGCCCCACCTCGGTGAACAGGGCGTGCGCCGGCTGGATCACCACGGCGCCCATCGAGCTGACCACGGCGTCCACCGACGCGTCGGCCAGCGGCAGGGCGAGGCCGTCAGCGCAGAGCCACGGCCCCTCCGACCGTTCCGAGGCCAACCGCAGTTCCGACTCGGCCAGGTCGACGCCCAGCACCGTTCGGCCGGGTAGGGCGAGCTCGCGGGACATGGCGCCCGAGCCGCAGGCGAGGTCGACGATCAGCTGGGCGCGCGGGGAGACGGCGCGGGCCAACCAGCGGTAGGGGGTGTGCCCGCCGGCGAGGGTCCTCGACAGCACGGCCTCGGTCACGCCGGGGGTGGTGTCGTGGAAGCCCCGCAGGTAAGCGGCCCAGTCGAAACCCTTCCTCATGACTCCCCCTCCAACTCCGCGAGGGTCGCCCCGATCTCGCGCAGCAGCCGTCCCGGGCCCATCGTCGCCCCGGCGACGGCCGACACCAGCGCCGCCATGCCCGGCAGCGCCTCGGTCGGGTCGGGCCGGCCCAGCACATCCCCCGCGGTGAGCGGGTTGCTGCCGTCCGGCCAGGGGGCGACGAGGCGGGTCCAGGTCGCGAGCCACGCCTCGGAGATCTCGGTGGTGCTGGGGACGCCGAAGAAGTGGCCCACCGGGGCGTGGTGCCGCAGGCCCACGATGGGGGACTCCTGGTAGATGATCGCGAGCCGGACGCGGGCGTCCAGGTCGCGCTGCTGGTCGAGGGTGCCGCGGGTGGCCCACGAGCACGGGTTGGGGCAGGTGTCGCCCACGTCGGGCCGCTCCCCCACCGAGGTGGCCTCGTGGTGCATGGCGCAGATGGCCAGCGCTGCGCCTTGGCGACTGTGGAAGCGGTCGAGGTAGGCACGGTAGCCCGCCGGGTCGCCGGAGCAGGCGTGCAGCGCCCGCCGGGCCGTGGTTCGCAGGGCCGAGCCGTGGGGGCAGGCCCTGTCGTCGGTGCCCCAGCGCTCGCCCACGTACTTCCCCAGCACGAGCGGGTCCCCGGCGTGGCCCAGGGTCGACTCCCACGCCAGTTGCGGCAGGTACTCGCCGATGAGGTGCGCCGTCACGACGACCTGCAACGGTTCGTGGCGCTGCGCTCGCAGGTCGAGCACCTCGAGCATCAGCTCGTACAGGGGCACGAGCGAGCCCAGCGCCCCGCGCTCCTCGCTGCGAGGCGCCGCCGGGAAACAGGCGCCGTTGAGGCCCTCGCGCCACTCCGCGCGCGGGAACGCCGCGGAGATCGACTCGAAGTCCTCGGCGTCCAGGTCGAGGACGCGCTTGGCGGCGGTCGCCAGGTCGCGGGCGCGGACGAGCTCCGGCGTCGCGGCGCCGCGCCGCACCTCGGCGTCCAGGACCGAGGACAGGGCGTCGTACCAGTGCCCCTCCAGCAGCGGACGCAGGATCGCGCGATCCATCAGGGGATGCGCACGAAGAGGTGGTGGGCCACCTCGGCCTCGACCGCCTGCGGGCCGTCGGACGCCGTGAGTTCGAGGCGGTCGCCGGACAGGAGGGCGGTCACGGTCGTTCCGGGCGCGATGCCGGCGCGTTGAAGCAGGGAGATGAGCTCGGGGTCGGCCTGGATGACCTCGGTGAGGCGCTCCACCACGACGCTGAGGGGGGAGCCCGGCCGCAGAACGGTCGCCAGCGTGCAGAGGCCGGCGGTCTCCGGCCCCGACGGGCCGAGCGTGCCGGCCTCGGGGATCGGGTTTCCGTAGGGCGAGCGGGTCGGCGCGTCCAGGATCGCGACGATGCGCTCCTCGACGGCGTCGGAGATCACGTGCTCCCAACGGCAGGCCTCGTCGTGGACGAGTTCCAGCGGCAGCCCGATCACCTCGGTGAGCAGCACCTCGGCCAGGCGGTGCTTGCGCATCACGCTGGTGGCCTTGGCCCGGCCCGCCGGCGTCAGCTGGATCGTCCGGTCGTCAGCGACGTGCAGGAGGCCGTCGCGCTCCATCCGCTGGACGGTCTGGCTGACGGTGGGGCCGCTCTGGGCCAACCGCTCGGCGATGCGCGCGCGCAGGGGCGGGACGCCCTCTTCCTCGAGCTCGTACACCGTACGGAGGTACATCTCGGTGGTGTCGATCAGGTCACTCACGCCGCCTCCTTCTGGCTCGACGTGCCCACCCTAGCGCCGGACGAGGACGACCAGCCCCGCCAGCGCGGCCACGGCCACAGCCGCACCGAGGGCGAACGTCGTCCCGGTCTGCTCGAACGTGACCGCGTCGTCCTCGGCCTCGGCCACCACCGGACGCGGTGCGGCGGCCCGGGTGCGGGCGGGGGCCGGGGTCGCGGTGGGCGCCGGCCCCGGGATCTCGGTGCTCGTCACGAGGCCGCCGGGGCCCATCGCGGTGAGCACGGTGTCGTCGGCCAAGCCCTGGGCGAGCACCTGCCCGGTCTCCTCGACGCCAATCTCCACCTGGCCGATGGGCTCGTGGGTGGTGGCGTCGAGGGTGACCAGCGTGGTCGCGGTGCGCACGATCCAGCGCCCGTCGCGCAGCACGGTGGCGTCGGTGGTGCCGGCCGGGGCGTCCGCCACCCGCTCGAGCAGGTTAGGTTCGGAGCTTGACGGCGCGACCGGGGCGGCGTAAATGCCGGGGGCGTCGCCGCCGGTGACGACATGGAGGCGTCCGTCGCGGTCGAGCAGGATCGCGGTGCCGGCGTGCACGCCGTCGGGGTAGGTGAGCACGAACGGGACGGCCTTGAGGATGTCCGTGGCCGGCCACGGCTCCATCACCTGGTAGACGGTCACCTCGGGGCGCTCGCCGCCGACGTCGCCCACGTAGAGCTCGCCGGCGTCGTAGGCCAGGCCGGTCGCGTTCACGAGGGTGTCGCGGGAGGTCATGTGGCCCTGCACCGCCCCGTCGGTCCCAAGCGCGGTGAGCGAGAGGCGTCCGGAGGCCTTGTCGAGCAGCCAGTAGCGGGAGCGCTCATGGTCGGTCGCCATGCCGACCGGGGCGGAGCGGACTTTGAGGGTGAAGGCCTCGGTGGCGCGTGCGGGGGGCGCGCCCGAGAGCAGGGCACCGAATACGACCAGGAGGAGCAGGAGCACGAGGGCCGCCGTCACGATCCGGTTCTGCGCCTTGAGCTTCACCGCGCCAGTCTATCCGGCGACCCCCAGAGGGTCTGCCCAGGGTCGCCGTCTGGCAGGCTGGGGCCATGGGCACCGTCAGCCTCCACGCCATCAGCATCGACGAGTTGCGGGACGTCTTCTCGGGCACGGACGCCGCCGTCGACCGCCTGCGCACCGTCGCGCTCGCGACGTGGCCGCCCGCCCCGGCACCCGGACGCCGCGAGGGCGGGCTGCTCGGCAAGCTCGGCCCCTTCTCCCGGCGCGGGGTGGGGGCACCCATCGTCCGGCCCGGCGTCCCGACCGGGCGCGACCTCCACGACGTCACCCACGGCCGTGAGGTGCCGCCGGACCGCCGCGAGGCCGCCTGGGCGCTCGTGGACGCCTTCGTCGCCGCCACCGCGCGCGACAGCCTCGCCTTCGAGGCCGACGACCGCACGATCGACGACCTCGACTTCGAGATGGCCGCGGCGGGGCTGCCGAGCAGGTACGGCCTGCGTCAGCTGTTCAAGGGCGACACCGCGCTCCCGATCAAGCTGCTGCCGGGGATGGCCGACGGGTACGTCCGCAACCGCGTGGCCGTGGCCATGGCGTCCGCCTGGGGCGAGGCGGTCGGACAGCTGGAGGGCGAGCACGCCCTCGCCCGCCGCGTGGCGGGCTGGCTGGGCGTCTTCACCAACGGCGCCCCAGACGCCGACGAGGCCGGACGCCCCGCGCCCGACCTCGTCGTGTGGTACCGCTCCTGACTAGCTGATCAACGCGCCGATCACGCCCTCGGCGAAGAACAGCACGAAGGCCGCCGCCACCGCGAACAGCAGCGGGTGCACCTCGCGCGCCTTGCCGCGGACGAGCTTGATGAGCACGTAGAAGATGAAGCCGGCGCCGATGCCCACCGTGATCGAGTAGGTGAACGGCATGGCGATCATCGTGATGAAGGCGGGGAAGCCCTCCTCCGGGTCGGTCCAGTCGACATGGATGACCTGGCTCAGCATCAGGAAGCCGACGAACACCAGTGCGGGCGCCGCGGCCTCGGACGGCACCAGCTTGACCAGCGGGGCCAGGAACAGGCTGAGCAGGAACGCGATCCCCGTGACGACGGAGGCCAAGCCCGTGCGGGCGCCCTCGCCGACGCCGGCGGCCGACTCGATGTAGGAGGTGTTCGACGACACGGACCCGAGGCCACCGGCCACGGCGGCCAGCGAGTCGACCACGAGGATCTCGCGGGTGCGCTCGGGGTTGCCGTCCTCGCCGAGCAGGTTGCCCTCGGCGCCCACGGCCACGATGGTGCCCATCGAGTCGAAGAAGTCGGCCAGCAGCAGCGCGAAGACCGTCATCAGCATGGCGATCGTGACCTCCGGGCCGACGGTGAACGCACCGAAGATGTCCACCCGGCCGAGCAGGGAGAGGTCGGGCAGGCTGAACACGGAGCCCTCGATGGCGGGCACGTTCAGCATCCAGCCGGTGGGGTTGGAGCCGTCGGGGAGGTTCGCCCCGATCTTCAGCACGGCCTCGAGGATGACCCCCAGCACGGTCAGGCTCACGATCGTGATGAGCATCGCGCCGGGGACGCGGCGCACGAACAGCAGCACGAGCAGGATCAGGCCCGCCACGAAGACCGCCATCGGCCAGCCGAGCAGGTGGTTGTTGACGCCCATCTGCAGCAGCGGGCTGCCGGGGCGGACGATGCCGGCGTCGGCCAGGCCGACCAGCGTGATGAACAGGCCGATGCCGACGGCGATTCCGGTGCGCAGCGGGCGCGGCACGGCGCGGAAGACCGCCTCGCGGAACCCAGTGAGCACCAGGACGAGGATGATGATGCCCTCCCACACGACCAGGCCCATGGCCTGCGGCCAGGTGACCTGCGGGGCGATCACGTAGGCGAGCATGGCGTTGAGGCCCAGGCCGGTCGCCAACGCGAGCGGGAAGCGGCCGACCACGCCCATGAGGATTGTCATGATGCCGGCGACCAGGGCCGTCGCAGCCGCGACCATGGCGATGGTGGGCCCGATGTTGGCCGGGTCGGCGGCCGAGAGGCCGCTCACGAGGTTGCCGTCCTTGTCGGGGGTGGTACCGATGATGAGCGGGTTCAGGGCGATGATGTAGGCCATCGTGAAGAAGGTCACGAGGCCGCCGCGGACCTCTTGGGCGATCGACGAACCCCGGCGCGAGATGCCGAAGTACCCGTCGAGCCCGGACGCAGGCGCGACAGGAGCTGTGGTGGAAGACATGGTGCGCAGCCTACGGCCCATCGCTACCGATGGATCGTGCCGTCTCGGGTGTCAGTCGAAGAGCAGGTCGTCGGTGGAGATGGTGTCCCACACCGGACGCGGCAGGTCGACCCCGCGCTGCGGCTCCACGACGTCGGAGTGTGCGCCGCACCCGTGATCGACGGTGACGACGTGCGCGTCCTGCGGCGAGAACTCGTTCGCGCAGACGCCGAACTGGCGGCCCAGCGACCCCGTGAGGCGGACGAAGTAGGCGCAGCCCTGGCAGACGCCCGGCGCCTGCTTGGTCATCGCGTTGTGCGGGCCGCCCTCGCCCTCGACCCAGCGGTCTGCGGCCTCGTCGCGGCCGTACCGGCTCATCACGCGCTCGCGGCCCAGGCCCAGCTCGGCGACCACGGCACGGGTGGCGGCCCACTCGGCCGGCTCGGTGTCGCGGGCAGAGTCGCCCCCGGTGAAGCCCGCCTCGACGCGCGGGTCGTCGTCGGCGGTCGGCATGAGGACGCCGGGGGTGACGTCGCCGGCCTGGATGCGGTCGGACCACGGCACCCACGCGGGGGCCAGCAGCGCGCCCTCGCCGGGCAGCATGACGACCTCGCTGACGGTGACGACGCGGGCGCGCGCGGCGCGGGCGACGGTCACGGCCCAGCGCCAGCCGTGGTAGCCGGGGTGCTCGACGGCGAAGTAGTGGGTGGCCACGCGGCTGTCCTCGCCCACGACGGCCAGGTGCTCGCCGACGCCGGCGACGTCCGCCCGCCCCTCGGCGGCGGCCCGGGCCAGGTCGACGGCGGCCGCGCAGGCGGCGTCCAGATCGATGGTCTTCGTCGCCACGCTCACAGCTCCAACTCGTCGGCGACCGCGCGCAGTACCTGGGCGGTCTTGGCGGCGTGCTTGGCGTCGGGGTGCCGGTGGTGCCGGTAGCCGTTGCCGATCGAGTCAAGCATCTTGATCAGGTCCTCGACGATGACGGCCATCGTGTCCGGCGACTTGCGCTGGGCCTTCGACAGCGACACGGGGGCCTCCAGGAGGCGCACCGAGATGGCCTGCTCGCCACGGCGTCCGTCGATGATGCCGAACTCGACGGGCTGGCCCTTCTTCAGGGTCGCCGTGCCCGCGGGCAGCGCAGATGCGTGCACGTACACCTCGTCGCTCCCGCCATCCTTGGCGATGAACCCGAAGCCCTTGTCGGCGTCGAAAAACCGCACGCGGCCGGTCGGCATGGCACACACTCCTGGCAAGTCACTGGTCGAACCCGCTCAGCCTATCCGAACCCCGCAACTCACACACGCGGGGGACGCCGGCCGCTCGGGTAGCCTGTGGGGGCACCGCGCGAAGGGAGGAACCGTGGCCCACTGGACCGACGGCCCCGAATACGCGCCCACCGAGCGCCCCGACGTCTTCGTCGAGCCCGACGCCGAGCCGTTGGACGACCCTTCGACGAGCTCAGGGGCCGGGGTGGCTGAGCCTGTCGAAGCCCAGACGGCCCCCTCCTACACCGCCCCGGACGCCCCCGCCCTCGACGCGCTGGTCCCCGCGCCTGCCTCCGAGCGGGACCCGAGGGAGGCGTTCGACGTCGTGTCGACGCCGATGACGTCGTGGTCGTCCGGCCCGCTGGAGGCGCCCGAGGGCGAGCCCGTCCCGCTGGCACCGCCGCCGGGTGCCGGGCTCGCCCCCACCCCGTCGGCGTGGGGGCACGCGCACGCGCCGCACGTGGCG
>CALMPQ010000448.1 GCA_937872005.1 uncultured Propioniciclava sp. | reverse complement strand
GCTGCTCGAGACCGGCGGATTCAGACCCCAACTACACCGTGGTTTGTGAAGAGCCGCGAAACCCCTAGTGGGCAAAGCAAAAGGCCAAGTCCCGAAGGACTTGGCCTTGAGTGCGCGAGAGAGGAGTTGAACCTCCACGTCCTTTCGGACACACGGACCTGAACCGTGCGCGTCTGCCATTCCGCCACTCGCGCGTGGCCCCCTCGCGGGGACAGCCTGAGTACCTTAGCACGCACTCTGCCGCAGGTCATATTCGCCGACGATCCGCGCGACATTGCCCCGCAGGGACAGCCCGACGAGCAGGCCTCCCACGGCGAACAGGGCCAGCCCCGTGCTGGCACGACCGAACAGGTCGAAGGACGTCACCACCACCGCGGGCAGCGGCAGGGAGACCGCCGAGGCGACGATCCCGGCCAGCAGTCCGATGAACACCGGCATGCGCAGCATCGAGGTGACCGAGCGACGGATGCTCCGGAGCAGGCTCGAGGCGTCCTCACCCCGCTCGGCCCAGAACAGGGCGAGGGGCACGGTGATCAGCGACTCGACCAGGACATTCATCCCGAACACGACGCCCGCCACCGACGGCATCACGACCATCAGGAGCGGGAACCCCACGTAACCCGAGTTCGCACCGCCCGACCCCATCGCGTCGAAGGCGGCCGCAGCCCGCGGCGTCCGGTTGATGCGACGCGCCCAGAGGTAGGCGCCCACCAACAGCACCAGGCTCGTGACTGCGTACCCGAGCAGGTACGTGGGGTTGGCCACCTCCCCCAGCGGGCGCCGTGCGATCGACAGGAACACCAGCGAGGGCAGGGCGACGTTCATGACGAACGCGCCGAGCGTGTCCATGTCGGAGCGGCGGAACAGCCCGATGCGCGTGAACAGCCACCCCGTGAAGATGCACAGGTAGATGGGTGCGGTGATGACCAGGATGTCCAGCACCGTCTCCTCCTTCTGCCACCCCGAAGGGTAGACCCGCGGACGCCCCGAGCCCCCGAATCGTCCCTGACTTGGGGTGGGAATCACGCGAGCGGGCGCCTAGGGTGACTCCATGAGCACCGAAGCCAACGAGCACGAGTCGCACGAGCAGTGGTGGAACGGCCTGTCCGCCGAGGGCAGGTACCAGGCGATCGAGACGGTCCGGCTCGAGCAGGACCCCGACTACCCGCACGGCGAGCGCCCGACCGGGGAGCGCGCCGAGTGGGTGCGCCGCCAACCCGAGTACCTCGAGCGCTGGGCGGGCGCCGACCACATCGCCCAGCAAGATGATGTCGGTTTCGGTCCGCGCACCGTGCCGGACGCCCACGCCGATACCCAGCCGATCGTCGACGACCCCCAGAACTGACGCCGACACAGGCTGTCGGCGTCCGGAACACAGGCTGTCGGCGGATTCGATAGGTTGGCTGGCAGCCACTGCACCCCGGATGACAAGGATGCTCCCTTGAGCCAGACCAGCGCAGCGAGCGTGGCGACCCCCCGCCCGCACCTCCCGTCGACCGGACGCCGCACGCCGGTGTCCACGTACCGCCTGCAGTTGGGGCCCGACCTCAGCTTCGACCAGGCGGCCGAGCAGCTCGACTACTTGGAGGACCTCGGCGTCACCGACCTGTACCTGAGCCCGATCCTGCAGGCGGCCCCCGGCAGCACGCACGGCTACGACGTGGTCGACCCCACGCGCATCAGCGCGGAGATGGGCGGCCGCGAGGGCTTCGAACGCCTCGCCACCGCGGCCCACGCCCGGAACATGGGCATCATCGTCGACGTCGTCCCGAACCACATGGGCGTGCCGACGCCGATCCACCACAACACCGCCCTGTGGTCGGTGCTGAAGGAAGGCCCGAACTCCCCCTACGCGAACTGGTTCGACGGCACCGCCGAGGGTGGCGACGGCGACGGCATCCTGATGCCGGTGCTGGGCGCCCGCATCGGCACGGTGCTGGCCAACGACGAGATCACGCTCGAGCGCCGGGTGATCCCCGGGCACGAGGACGAGGGCGAGCAGAACGTGCTCGTCTACTACGACCATGTGTTCCCCGTGCGCGCGGGCACCGAGAACCTGCCCATGCACCTGTGCGTGAAGGAGCAGTTCTACCGCCTCGCCTACTGGAAGGTCGCGGCCGAGGAGCTCAACTTCCGGCGGTTCTTCGACGTCGACACCCTCGTCGCGGTGCGCGTCGAGGATCCCGAGGTCTTCGACGCCACCCACGCCCTGCTGCTCGACCTGTTCCACGCGGGCCACATCGACGCGTTCCGCATCGACCACCCCGACGGTCTGGCCGACCCGCGCGGCTACATGCGCCGGCTGTCCAAGGCCACCGGCGGGGCATGGATCATCGCCGAGAAGATCCTCGAGGGCGACGAGGCCATGCAGGACGACTGGCCCGTCGCCGGCACCACCGGCTACGACGCCAGCTGGCGCATCAGCGCCCTGCAGTGCGACCCCAACGGCTACTCCGACCTCGGCACCGTCGCGCACCTGCTGACCGGGGACATCCCCGGCACGCTGCACGACGTCATCGACGAGGCCAAGCGCGAGATCACCACGACGAGCCTCGTCGCCGAGGTGCACCGCATCGCCACCCTGGCCAACGACATCTGCCGCGACGACATCATGCTGCGCGACCACACCTTCAGCTGGACCCGCGCCTGCCTCACCGAGCTCGTCATCGCCTTCGACCGCTACCGCGCCTACGTCGTGCCCGGCGAGGACGCCCCGGCGGAGGCCGTCGAGCTCGTCACCGCCGCCGCCCAGCGGGCCAACCGCGCGCTGGACCCCGAGCTGCACGACACCATGGACGTCGTGGTCGACCTCGTCCTGGGCCGCGAGGTCGGCAGCCAGGGACGTGCCCAACGCGCGATGCGCGACGAGCTCGTCGTGCGGTTCCAGCAGGTGTGTGGCGCCGTGCAGGCCAAGGGCGTCGAGGACACCGCCTTCTACCGCTGGACCCACCTCGTCGCCCTCAACGAGGTCGGCGGCTCCCCCGAGACGTGGGGCATCTCCACCGACGAGTTCCACCGCTGGTGCTCGACGATGGCCGACACGTGGCCCACCACCATGACGTGTGGCACCACGCACGACACCAAGCGCTCCGAGGACGTGCGCTCGCGCATCGGCGTCATCGCCCAGTACGCCCCCGAGTGGCGCGCGCTGGTCGCCAAGCTCCACCCCTACGCCGAGGGCATCGAGGGCCACACCGAGAACCTGTTCTGGCAGGTCCTCGCGGGCACCTGGACGCCTGAGGGCCCCATCGAGCGCGAACGGCTCGAGCAGTACATGCTCAAGGCCTCCCGGGAGCAGAAGATCTGGACGTCCTGGACGGGGCAGGATGCCGAGGCCGAGGCGTCCCTGCTGGAGTTCATCACGAAGATCTACGACGACGGCGACCTGATGGGCGCCTTCCAGGACTGGTACGACTACACCGCCGACACGGTGCGGGTGTCGATCCTGTCGCGCAAGACGATCCAGCTCACGTGCCTGGGCGTCGCCGACCTCTACCAGTCGTGCGAGACCCTGCAGAACTACCTGGTCGACCCCGACAACCGCGGTGCGGCCGACTTCGCCGCGCTGGCCGACCTCGGCAGCTACCTCGACCGCCGCGACCCGCTCACGCTGGCCGAGGAGAAGTTCCACGTCACGCGCGAGATCCTGCGGCTGCGGCGCCGCCTGCCCGAGGTCTTCGTGGGGGACGCCGCGGCCTACCGTCCGCTGCCCTCCAGCACGGGACATGCCCTGTGCTTCGCGCGGGGGGACGACCCGCGCGTGGTGACGATCGCCTCGCGGCTGCACCGCGACCTGGCCAAGCAGGACGGCTTCACCGAGCACTCGGTGGTGCTGCCCGAGGGCACGTGGCGCGACGTCCTGACCGGGAGCGAGCACGAGGGCGGCACGGTGCTGCTCGCCGAGGTGCTGCACCGCTACCCCTGCGCGGTGCTGGAGAAGGTCGCCGGGCCCGACGGTTCACAGGCCCGCGCCGAGGCCGAGTGGCTCGCCGGTGCCCTCGAGGGCGACGACCCCATCTTCCGGGCCACCCCGCGCCGGGATGCGACCGGGCGGGTGGCGTCCCCGCGGACGCCGGTGCAGGGCGAACCCGAGGCCGAGAGCACCGGCCTGCTGGGCTGGCTGACCAAGCGCTTCTTCGAGCGTGGCACCGGTGAGGGGAACGGCCATGCCTGAGATCCGTGTCTGGGCCCCCCTGGCCACCTCGGTCGAGGTCGTCACCACCACGGGCGCCACGAGTGACGGCTCGGGGGCGACCACGCGCCGCACCCTCACCCGCGACGGCGAGTACTGGACGATCGACCTCCCGGTCGGCGCCGACTACCTGCTCTCGGTCGACGGCGGTGAACCCCGCCCCGACCCCCGCAGCGGACGCCAGCCGTTCGGCGTCCACGGCCCCAGCCAGGTCTTCGACGCGTCCGCCTTCGCCTGGACCGACCACGACTGGGTCGGGCGCGAGGTGCTCGGCGGGGTGTTCTATGAGCTGCATGTCGGCACGTTCACCCCCGGCGGCACGCTGGATTCGGCCATCGAACGCCTCGACCACCTCGTCGAGCTGGGCGTCGACACCGTCGAGCTGATGCCGGTCGTGCCGTTCCCCGGCGACCGGGGCTGGGGCTACGACGGCGTCAGCTGGTACGCGGTCCACGAGGCCTACGGCGGCCCCGAGGCCCTCCAACGATTCGTCGACGCCGCCCACGCCCGCGGCCTCGCGGTCTGCCTCGACGTCGTGCACAACCACTTCGGCCCGGCCGGCAACTACGTCGCCGAGTTCGGCCCCTACTACACGACGAGGCACCACACCCCGTGGGGCGCGGCGATCAACCTCGACGACGAGCACAACGAGGGCGTCCGGGCGTTCATCGTCGACAACGCCACCCGCTGGCTGCGCGACTTCCATCTCGACGCCCTGCGCCTGGACGCCGTGCACGCCCTCGTCGACGACTCCCCCCGGCACATCCTCGCCGAGCTCTCCGACGCGGTCGCCGACCTCGAGCGGGAGGTCAACCGCCCCCTCACCCTCATCGCCGAATCCGACCTCAACGACGTCGCGATGATCAGCCCGACCGCCGACGGCGGCCGCGGCATGGACGGCCAGTGGGCCGACGACGTCCACCACGCCCTGCACGGCTGGCTGACCGGCGAGACGTTCGGCTACTACGTCGACTTCGGCTCACCCGAGACGCTCGCGCACGCGTTCGAGCGCGTGTTCGTGCACGAGGGTGGGCACTCGACGTTCCGCGACGAGCCGTGGGGCGCGCCCGTCCCCGACGACGTCGACCGCCGCCGCTTCGTCACCTTCACCCAGAACCACGACCAGGTCGGCAACCGCGGTCTGGGGGACCGCCCCGACGAGCGCCTCTCCCCCGGCGCCGTCGCCGGTGGGGCGGCCCTGCTGCTGCTCGGCCCGTTCACGCCGATGCTGTTCCAGGGCCAGGAGTGGGGCACCCACACGCCGTTCCGCTTCTTCTGCGACCACGACCACGACCTGGGCGCCCTGATCACCCAGGGTCGGCTCCGCGAGTTCGCCGAGCACGGCTGGGCCGCGATCTACGGCCCGGACGCCCCCATCCCCGACCCCCAGGACCCGGCGACGTTCACGGCGTCCACCCTCGACTGGGACGAGCGCCACCGGCGCGAGCCGGAAGCGATGCTGGGGTGGTACCGCACGTTGATCCGGACGCGCCGGGAGTTCCTCGCCGAGCCGGGGCTGCCGGTGTCGACCCGGCACGCCGACGACTGGTTCGCGCTGGACCACGGCCCGGTGACGGTGGTCGTCGCGCCGCGCGGCAGATCGGAAGAG
>CALMPQ010000447.1 GCA_937872005.1 uncultured Propioniciclava sp. | reverse complement strand
GCCCACGACTCGATCGTGCTCCTGGCGATCCAGGACGACGAGGTCGTCCTCACCGCGCGCACCGACCTCGTCGAACACCCCGCCGAGGGCCTGGCGGCCGCGTGGCGCCGCCTGCCCGGCGCCGAACTGGTCGTCATCGCCTTCAGCCGGGATGCATCGCTGGCATGGGTGGCGCTCGACGATGTCGACTTCGCACTCCCGGATGGGACGGAGCGGATCCTGCTCCACGCCGACGGGGAGTACTGGTACGAGGCACCCCGTGACCTGGGCGTCCCCTACGACGCCGTGGCGAGCGTGCACCTGGTGGAGGCCGCGTGGGCCGGCCGGCCCGTTCGGGCGTCGCGCGATGAGTTGTACGCGCTGGTGGAGCCCCAGCGGACACCGGCGGAGGTGACGGCCTCCCTGGAGCGGGTGGCGTCGCGGCAGGCGACCCTGTCCGATGTGGTGGGGGAGGCGCGCGCCCTCGTGGAGGCCTTCGACGCCGCACCGGGGTTGCTCGACATCGACGACGCCACGGTGCTCTGCCTGGCCAGCCATGATGCCTTCTTCCTCGATGAGGCACTCATGGGAACCAACCGCGACAATGCCCGATCGCGTCTGGCCCTGTGGCTGCAGGTGGTCGGCGCGAGCGTGCCCAACTGCGCCGGGGGTGCCCTGGTGGCGGCGGCGCTGGCGGCCTGGCTGGCCGGTGACGGGGCGATGCTGACCGTGTGCCTCGAGACTGTCGTGGCCCGGCCGGCCCCCGGCGTGTGGGTCGACCTGTTGGACGCGGTGCACCGCGACGCCGTGCCACCGCAGGAGTGGGAGCGGGTCCGGGCCGCCCTCGACGACGCCTGGGTGTCTACGATGCCGACATGACACGGATCGTGGTGTGCGGCGAGGCCCTCATCGACCTGGTTCCCGGAGGGAGGTCGACCGACACGCGGGTGTCGCAGTGGCGTGCCCTCGCCGGTGGTGGCCCCTTCAACACCGCGGTCGCCCTGGCGCGGTTGGGCGCCGAGGTGCAGTTCGTGGGCCGGCTGGGCGGGGACTCGTTCGGGGCGCAGGTCCGCTCGCACCTGGAGGCGAACGGCGTCGGGACGCGCCTGTCCCACACGACCGAGGAGGCCACCTCGCTGGCCGTCGTGAGCCTGGACGAGGAAGGCCGGGCCAGTTACACCTTCCACTTCGCGGGGACGGCCAACTTCGGCTGGGCCCGCGGGGAACTGCCCACGCTGGCCGGTGGTGACTGGCTCCACCTCGGCTCGATCATCACGGTGGTGGCCCCGGGCGCGGCCAGCCTGCTGGACTGGGTGCGGGACGGGTCGGGACCGATGTCGTTCGACGTCAACGTGCGCCCTTCGGTCATCCCCGACCTGGCCGCCTACTGGGCCATCGTGGAGCCGTGGCTGGCGGCCGTGGGCGCGCGGGGCGGGCTGGTGAAGGGGTCCGACGAGGACTTCCACCACCTCGCGGCGTTCTCGGGGCTGCCGACGGAGCCCGAGGCCCTGGTCGCGGCGTTGCGCGAGCGCTACGGGCTCGGCTGGGCGGTGCTCACCCGCGGCCCCGACGGGGCGGTGGGTGCCGGACCCGAGGGCGTGGTGGTGGTACCGAGCCCGCCCGTGGCACTCGTCGACACCATCGGTGCGGGCGACACGTTCATGGCTGGTCTGCTCGACGGGCTGGTGGTCCGCGGGCTGCCGCTGGCGGAGGCACTCCGCCGGGGCGCGGCCGCAGCAGCCATCGTCTGCGGGCGCGAGGGTGCCGACCCGCCGACCGCCGCCGAGCTGGACGCCGCTCAGCGGTAGACGAGGTCGGCCACGACGGCCCAGTGGTCGGAGCCGGCGACCGGCAACGTCCGGTAGCTCAGCGTCCGCACCCGGTCATTCGTCAGGATGTGGTCGATCGGGATGATCGGAACGTCGCTGAGCCCGTTGGTGAAGGTGGGCTGCCAGCCCGCCCCGGCGTCCTGGGCCGCGAGGACGAGGCCCTCGTCGAGCAGCCGGCGCAGCGTGAGGTGCTCGGGGGTGGCGTTGAAGTCCCCGGCGACGACGAGGGGCCCCGCCGTCAGCGGGCGCACGGCGTCGGCGAGGATGCGGCCCTCGCGCTCCCAGATCTGGGCTCCCGTGATCATGTTCAGCGGGTGGGCAGCGACCAGGGTCAGCGGGGTGGCCCCCGCGTCGACCTCGACGACGTACTGGCCGAACTGGCTCGGGATCCGGCTGACCTCGGTGAGGGGGAGCCGGGACAGGACCACGGTGCCCGACGGGATCCGCTGCCACTCCGCGGCGCGCCCGACCCGGTGCTGATACCCGGACAGGGCCCGGGTCATGGCGGCCGAGGCCAGGAAGGGTTCGGTGGCCTCGGCCACGACGATGACGTCGGGATCGACGTCGGCCAGCACCCCGGCGACGGAGTCCGGGTCGGCCAGGCCGAAGTAGACGTTGGTGGCCAGGACACGGACCCGGTCACCGGACACGTCGGCGGCGGGCGTACCCGGCCAGTAGGGCCGGGCCCAGCCCACCTGCACGACCAACGCCACCAGGGCCGGGAAGGCCAGCAGCTTCGTCCAGCGCCGGCCACCCACCAGGAAGAGGACGACGGCGAGGGCCCACAGCACGATCCCGTACGGGATGAACGAGGCGATCATCACGACCCACGACGTGGACGCCTGCGCCTCGGGCTCCACGTACAGCAACACGAGGGTTGCGGCCAGCAGCGAGCAGGCCCACGCGAGGGCCAGGGCGAGGTGTCGGGCGGCGCGCACGCCCCCAGAGTGCCACCTGTGGACAACCGCAGAGGTCGCGGGCCGGGTTCTCCACAGGGCGGGAAACTGGGTGACCGGATTCGGGGTCGGCTGCCGAAGATCCGGGCATGCGCCCCTTCAGTACTGGTCCCGTCCAGGGCGACGTCGTACGGGCACGGCTCGATGCGCTGATCTCCGAACTCGGCCCGGCGTCCACGGAGCCGGCGGGGTCGGAGGAACGCGACGAGACCACGCCGTCGCCCCGACGCGCGTTGCCGGCCCGTGAACCGCCCCGGGTGTTGCGCCGCGCCTGGGAGTTCGGCCGCGCGCACGCGGCGGTCATCGGTGTGGTCGGCCTGGTCGCACTGCTGGGGGCGGTGTGGACGCTCAACCAGGCCCGCACCGTGCCGATCGCGGTGGCAGCACCCACGCCCGTGGCACCGTCGGCCACCCCGGCCGCGGGGAGCGAACCCTCCCCGACCCCCACCCCCGTGCTGCTGCGCGTGCACGTGCTGGGGGCCGTCGCGGCGCCGGGGGTGGTGCGCCTGCCCCCGGGCGCGCGGGTCGAGGATGCGATCGCGGCGGCCGGTGGGCTCACCGCCGAGGCGCGGCCGGGGGAGTTGAACCTCGCAGCGCCCAT
>CALMPQ010000446.1 GCA_937872005.1 uncultured Propioniciclava sp. | reverse complement strand
AGGTAGCGCAATAGCTCGAACTCGGTGGCGGTGAGCTGGATCTCGTCGCCGGCCCGGGTGACCTCGTGGGAGTCCTCGTCGAGCACCAGGTCGCCGACCACCAACTGGGAGCCGGGGCGCAACGTGGTGGCGCCGGTGCGGCGCAGCAGCCCGCGCAGCCGGGCGATCAACTCTTCCAGTGAGAACGGCTTGGTGACGTAGTCGTCGCCGCCGGCGGTGAGGCCGCCGATCCGGTCGTCGACCGCGTCCTTGGCGGTGAGGAAGATCACCGGCACGTCGGGCTGCTCGGTGCGGATCCGGCGCATCACCTCGAGACCGTCGAAGTCGGGCAGCATCATGTCGAGCACGATGGCGTCCGGGCGCACCTCGCGGGCCACCTTGACGGCGTCCAGGCCCGAGCCGGCCGTCGCCACCTCCCACCCCTCGTACCGCATCGCCATGCTGAGCAGTTCGGTGAGGCTGGACTCGTCGTCCACCGTGAGGACCCGGATCGGGGTGCCGTCCGGCCTGGTCAGTGGTTCGTTGCCACCGCGGATGCTGGTCGTCATGTGTTCAATCTGTCAGCCTCCTGTGAGGCGGGGCTAGGCGTCCGCTGTGGGTTTCCTGTGAGTGCCGAGGGTAGTCGGTGGGATCGCTGGAATGATGGACGGGTGCGCACGCGAGTGAGGGACGGCTGGCGGCTCGCGGTGGGCACGCTGACGATCCTGCGAGTGTCGCCTCCCAGCCGGGTCGATCGCGGGACGGCCGGGGTGTCCGCCGTCCTGGCTGCGCTGGCCTTCGCGCCGGTGTCGCTGCTTGCCGGTGTGGTCGGCTGGGGCTTGTCCGTGGTGCTGCCCGGGGTGGTCTCCGCGCTGTTGGTGGTCGGGCTTGTTGCCTGGCTGACCAGGGCGATCCATCTGGACGGCCTGGCTGACACCGCGGACGGTCTCGGCTCGGGACGTCCGGCTGTGCGGGCGTTGGAGATCATGCGTCGCGGCGATATCGGGCCGATGGGTGTGGTCACCCTGATCGTGGTGCTCGGCCTGCAGGTGGCGTCCGTGGCGGTACTGCTGGGGCGTCCGTGGGGTTGGCTCGCGGTCACGCTCGGACTGTGTGCCGGACGCGGTGCCCTGGCGATCGCTGCTCGTCGTGGCGTGACGGCAGCCCGCAAGGACGGGCTCGGTGCGGTGTTCGCGTCCAGTGTGCCGGTGCCCGTCGCCGGCATCGTCTGGCTGGTCCTGGCCGGGGTGCTGGTGTGGGCGAGTTGGCTGATGGGTGTGCCCTGGTGGCAGGGCCTGCTCGCTGCCGTGGCCGGAGCCGCTCTCGCCGCGTACTTGGTGCGCCGGTCCGGTCAACGCCTCGGTGGGATCACCGGCGACGTCCTGGGTGCCTCGATCGAACTCGCCGCGACCGGCGTCCTCGTGGTGCTGGCCGCCGCCTGAGTGGAACGAAGGGACGGTTCTTTTCGTCCCACTTTTCCCGTTCGGGTGGAACGAAAAGAACCGTCCCCGCGTTCCAGGGTCCGTCTGGGACGCCGTATCGCCGCGACCAAGGTCTGTCCCCTGGGTGCGAATTTCAGACGTGGAAGAACCGTCCCCGGGTGCGCGGGGGCCGCTGGACCCGGAAGCACCGTGCCGGGTTAGAGGTGGAGGGGGCGTCCGGCGACCATCAGGACGACGTCGCCGCTGACTGTTGCCAGTTGCTGGTTGGTGCGGCCGAGGAGGTCGGCGAAGAGGCGTCCGGACGGGTGGGCGGGGACGACGCCCCAGCCCACCTCGTTGGTCACTGCGACGATCGGGTGCGGGTGGTTGCGCCAAGCGTTGAGCAGATCCTCCACGGCGGTGTTGAAGAGGTGATGCCAGTCGTCGAACGGCTGGTCCCAGGTACCCCAGCGGTCGATCGAGCGGGTGAGCCAGGTACCGAGGCAGTCGATCAGCACCGGTGAAGTGCTGGCGGTGAGAGCCGCGGCGAGGTCGACGGTTTCGACCGTGCGCCAGTGCTCAGGACGACGCTGCTGATGATTCCGGACGCGCGCGGCCCACTCCGGGTCGGACGCCGGATCGGCCGGGTAACCGGGGGTGAGATAGGCCACCTCGCCGACCTCGACGAGTAGCGACTCGGCGTAGCGCGACTTGCCCGAGCGCACCCCGCCGGTGACCAGCACCTTCCTCATGCGGCGACCCTATGTCGGACGGCGCTGCTCAGCGGACGGAGAAGCCGCGCAGGGAAGGATCGGGGGTCGTCCACTCGATGGCGTGGTCGGTGACGCGTCCGGGGCGTCCGCGACGGGTGGGCTGTTCGATGAGCGCCCGGATCAGGGTGCCCAGAGCCTCGGTCGAGCCCTGGGCGTGCACCTCGACCCGGCCGTCCACCAGATTCTCCGCGTAGCCGGTCAGGCCGAGTTCGCGCCCCAACCCCATCACCCACCAGCGGAACCCGACGCCCTGCACGTAGCCGTCGACCCGAATCACCGCGCGTTCCATGGATGAACCCTATTCATTGACCGCGCCACCGCCCACGCTTCGTGTTGCCTACCACAAGCGGACGGCGCCGCCGGGGGGTGGCGGCGCCGTCGCGCGAGTGTTCTTGCTGAGTCAGGGAGCGAGCAGCGGCTCAGTTCTGAGCCCTGCCCACGCCAGCCTTGTCGGCAGCGTCGCCAGCCTTGTCAGCGGCGTCCTTGACGCCGTCCTTGACGGCTTCGCCGGCCTGCTTGGCCTTGGCGCCGGCCTGATCGGCCACGCCCTCGGCCTGGAGACGCTCGTTGTCCGTGGCGTCACCCACGGCCTCTTTGACCTTGCCGCCGACCTCTTGAGCCTTGTTCTGGATCTTGTCGCCGATACCCATGCGTCCTCCTTCGTGATGCGGGGTGTACTGCGGTGCGGTTGCACGTGTGGCCAGGCTAGGTCGCGGGATGGGTGTGCCCAATCACCCCTTGGGGTGGGCGGTTGCAGGGGGAGGCGTTGCCTGGCAGGGCCTCGACAAGCTCGCCCGGCGGTTGTTGGGGGTGAAACTCGACCGGTGGCGTGAACGAGCACGCTGATCATGCACGTCATCCCGGGCTCCGATCCCAGGCTCTCAAGCGGGAGGGATCCCGGATCAAGTCCGGGATGACGATGGGGGCTTGATCAGCGATCGCTGGCTAGATGATGTCGGCGACGGTCGCACCCAGCGCGCGGATCATCGCGTCGGCATCCACGCTCAGGGCGACACCGTGTGCGCCGCCGCCCATCGACACCCGGCGTCCGGTGATCGAGGCGTCGGCGATGACCGGTAGGGCGGCGCGGGCGCCGAACGGGGTGATCGTGCCCCGTCCGTAGCCGGTGACCTCACGGGCGGTGTCGGCGTCCGGCATCGAGAGCCGCGAGACGTCCAGCAGGGCTCGCAGCTTCGGCCAGGCGATCACCGCGTCGCCCGGTACCAGCACGAACAGGTAGTCGTCGGGACCCCGCCGGACCACCATCGTCTTGACGATGTCGCGCGGCTCGATGCCACGTGCCGCGGCAGCCTCGGCCAACGAGCGCACCAGACCATGCCGAGTCACCCGGACGTCGAGCCCCAGCGCACGCGCGGCAAGCGCCGCCGGCGGATCCTGCCCGGACGCGACGTCCGAGAGGGAAGTGTCGTCGGGCATCGACTCAGGCGTGCAGGTAGCCCAGCAAGTGGTTGCGTTCGTCCAGCAGTTGGTCGATGCGGTGCTTGACGACGTCGCCGATGGAGATCACGCCGTGCAGTTCGCCGTCGACCACGACCGGGAGGTGCCGGATGCGCTGATAGGTCATGGTGTGCGCGGTCTCTTCCAACGTGTCGTTGGGTGTGCAGGTGTGCACCGAGGTGGTCATGATCTCGCTGACCGGCAGGGCCAGGACGGACGCGCCGAGACTGCCGAGCTTGCGGACGACGTCGCGCTCGCTGACGATGCCTGCCACGTGCACGCCGTCGGAGGAGACCACGACAGCGCCGATCCGGTGTTCGCCGAGCAGCGCGACCAACTCCTCCACCGTCGCGGTGGGTTCGACGGTGATGACTCCGGCGCCTTTGCTTCGGACGATGTCTTCGATCCTCATAACGGGAAGGTACCGCCCGACCGGAGAGTGGGAAAGCGATTCGAGGAACTCCGCGTCGCGTCGGAGGCGGCCGGCTCAGCATGCGGTCCGAGTGGCTCGATCCGTGGACACCCCACTGGGCTCCGCCCCGGCTCCCACGTGCTGGACGTTCGTGCGCAAGCCGGTGATCGGTACCCGGTATTGTCAGCCTGCCGAGCCGCCAACCCCGCGCTCGCCCAATTATTCTCCGCTCGCTGAACTCGGCGAGCGCTAAGTAGTTAGGCGAGCGCGGGGGAGGGGCCGGAGGTTGCGGTGCCGCCTGGCGAGAGGAAGGTCATGACCGAACCGTCGCCGATCACCCGTGCGGTGCGGGCCGGCATCGATAACGACCTGACCCACGGTGCCGTCGTGCCGCCGATCTATCTGAGCACCACCTACACGTTCGCCGAGTTCGGGGTGCCGCGTCCGTTCGACTACGCGCGGCGGGGCAATCCGACCCGAAGCGCGATCGCCGAGGCCATCGCCGGCCTCGAGGGCGGTGCCGGTGGTGTGGTCACCGCCAGCGGAATGGGTGCGATCACCACGGTGATCACCGCGCTGCTCAAGCCGGGTGACGTGCTGGTCGCGCCGCACGACTGCTACGGCGGCAGCTGGCGGTTGTTCGACGCGCTGGCTCGCAAGGGCAGCTTCGAGTTGGTGCTGGCCGACCTGACCGATCCGGCGGTGGCCGCCGAGATCATCCGGACGCGGCGTCCGACCGTGTTGTGGGTGGAGACGCCGTCCAACCCGTTGCTGCGGATCAGTGACATCGCCACGCTGGCCGATCAGGGTCACGAGGTGGGTGCGACGGTGGTCGTCGACAACACGTTCTGCACGCCGTTGGGGCAGCAGCCGCTCGCGCTCGGCGCCGATCTGGTGGTGCACTCGGCCACCAAGTACCTCGCCGGACACTCCGACGTGGTGGCCGGCGCGATCGTCGGCAGTGATGCCGAACAGGTGGAGAGTCTGGCCTGGTGGGCGAACTGCCTCGGCGTCACCGGGGGAGCGTTCGACTCCTACCTGGCGCTGCGCGGCGTCCGGACGCTGCATGCCCGGATGGCCGTTCACGAGAGCAACGCGGCCACGGTCATCGACCTGCTCGGACGGCACTCCGCCGTGGCCACCGTCCATCACCCGAGCCTGCCGGGGCATCCCGGACATAAGCTGGCCGCCCGGCAGCAGCAGTTGTTCGGCGGCATCGTCACCTTTGAGCTGCACGGCGGCCTGGACGCCGCCAAGACCTTCATGGAGGGCCTGACCCTCTTCTGCCCGGCCGAGTCGCTGGGCGGTACCGAGTCGCTGGTCTCGCACCACGGGACGATGACCCACGCCTCGATGCCGCCCGACGTTCAGCTGGCTGCCGGCATCACGCCCGGGATGATCCGGCTCAGCGTCGGCATTGAGCAGATCGACGACCTGCTGGCTGATCTCGCCGGCGCCCTGGACCGGGTGGCTGCCTCCGCAGGTTGAGCTTTGGCGCTTTTCGCGCGGGTCGCAAGGGGTCTCGGACAAGCTCGACC
>CALMPQ010000445.1 GCA_937872005.1 uncultured Propioniciclava sp. | reverse complement strand
AGAGGCAACGACGACGAAGTCGGGGTCCAGCGGGATCCACGGCGGCACCTGAGCCTGGAACTCCTGCCGCAGGCTGGTGAGGTGACCGATCCCGGCAGTCGCCAAGAACCCGCCGAGCAGAAAGCGACCCCCGGTCCTGAGCGGGGAGGACCGGCCTTGGAGCGATTCGGCCGAGCGCGGCGACTTGGAGTCCATCCCCGAAGTATCGCGGTGGTTGGCACTTTCGGCATGGATCCGCACTCGCCTGGCGGGGCCCTGACGTACCGTCTGTGGGACCTCGGAGGCGCCAGATCAGCGGGATCTCACGGTGACGGCCAACGACCTGATCAGCCGCTCCTGGTGTGGAGGATCAGGTGGAAGGATCGTCCGGTGAAGGTCTTGGTGGTTGACGGGGCGAATGTCGTTGGTTCTGTCCCCGACGGTTGGTGGCGTGACCGGGCGGGGGCGGCTGCGAGGCTCCATGCTGGGCTCCAGAACGCGGACCTGTCGTTCGACTGGGTCGTCCTGGTGCTTGAGGGGAGCGCTGGAGCTGGCGTGCCGGCGGGCGAGGTTGCGGGTGTCACCACCGTGCACGCGCCAGGTGTGGGGGACGACGAAGTCGTCGCACAGTGCCGCGACCACACGGCAAGCGGCGACGCAGTCACGGTGGCATCGGCCGACCGTGGCCTGTTGTCACGGCTCGATCCCCTCGGCGTGACGACTCTCGGGCCGCGCGCGCTCCGGGCCGAGGTGGCCCGCCGGCGATAGCGGAGCACGACAGCGACCACTCGCATCCGCAGCGCCGCGCCGCGCCGCGCGTGGGAGAGTCACACACGCCGCGGATCCTGGTGCGGGAATACAGCCTGGTGGGTGTGGCGCGGGGGGTCATCAGGGCAGGTGGGCGCGGTTGAGTTCTGCCATGAGGGCAGGTCGGCGCCGGTAGGTCTCGCGCAGCCTGATGAGGTGGCTGACTGCTTCCTCGTTGTGCCCGGCCTTGTCGTACAGGGAGCGGGCCCGCACCAGCAGCGCGACGATGGACGGGTACTGCTTCGAGTTCGGAGTGGTGAGTTGCGCCTCTGCTTGGGCCAGGCACAACCGTGCGGCGCGGAGAGGGTAGTCGTCCTCGGAGGCGTCCACGAGCTCGCGCCAGGCCTGACCGGCGCCGTGGGCTTCCGCTGCTGCCCAGGCGTCGGTGAGGTTCCCGTCGCTCAGGTGGAGCCAGATCAGGTGGTGGCCCCCGGCGTCCGCCCGGCTGGTGGCCTCCTCGATGGCCCACGCTCGCTGCTGGGCCAGGTCGCCTGACTCGTCGGCGACCGCGCACAACAGTTGGTAGGCGGTCTCGCTGAGGTCGCCGGCGAACAGGTCTCGGGCCACCGCGAGGGCTGCGTCGGGACGCCCCGCGTCCAGGTAGGCGCGGGTCGCGACCGGCGCGGAAACCGTGGTGTGCAAGGCCTGCCATGGGTGGCCGACGGCGTGGGCTGCGACGGCACGGTCGAGCCAGTGCAGGGCCAACGCCGTCTGTCCGGCGGCCTGGAGCCGGCCCACGATCTCCCCGTAATAGGGGGTGGGTCCACACGACAGCAGGGTGACAGCGGCGTCGGTGTCCCCATCGTGGTCGGCCAGTTCCAGCAGCATGGCCGCCACCTCATCGCGGTACGGGTCACCCGCCGGCGCGTTACCAGCGAGTGCGGCGACCCTGTCGCGGTAGGCCACCCAGGCCGGGTCGTCCAGGGCGTGGGCGACGGTAGCCAGAGTCAAGTACGGCCAGCCGTACTCCATCCGGAACCCGAGTATCCAGCGGGCCAGCGCGGTGGGGTCGGGGTGTCCCTCCACTGCGCGGGCATACAGTTCGCAGGCGCGCTCGGCGACACCCACGAGTGCGTCAGCGTTGTCGCTTGACTGACCCAGGTCGCCGATCCGGGTGAGGAGGTGCTCCAGCACCTGTCCGACAATGGGGTGTGCGCCCTGGTCGAGGTGGCGATCCAACGCGTCGAGGACCTCGTCCACGGCTGCGATGCCGTCATCAACGTCCTCGTCATAGGAGAAGGGATCGCGATAATCGAGGTCGACGCCCGAGATGGCGGCGTCGACCATCCTTACGAGCTCCGTTTCGACGTGGGTGTTGTCGGGGGTGGCCAGCAGCTGCAGCGCGCGCATGGCCTCGGGACTGTAGGACGCCAACACCAGCACGAGCTCGCGCAGCGACAGGTCATCCAGACCGGCGAGGAACTCCTCCACCTCCGCGCTGACCGGGTGTCGGACGCCGTCCGCGCCGATCACCGTGCGCACGGCCACCATCGTTCGCCGTGGCGAACGGAAACGCCGAGCGGGGGAGACGTCATCCTCACCTCTCCGCGACGGTGGACGGTCAGACTGGGTGGCCAGCGACGGCGCCCCGGGTCCTACCCACCCCCAGGAGAACACACAGGGCGCGCCGCTGACCCAACGAGACTACACGCGGCAGGCGATCCGCTCGGGGGCGTCGAATGTCGGGACTGCGAGCGCAGCCGCGAGGGCGCCTGGCCTCCTGGATGCGCTGCTCGTTCCCCCATCTGGGCCACCTCGCACGCCGCCCATCCAGTGACCCTGATCTGGGCGTTGCCGGTGCGTGCGATGACGCTGAGTCGGCGTCTCGATGCAGGGGTAGGAGGGCCCATCCCGGGCAGCCGTCTCATCAGGCTGACGCTCTGGTGCTTCGACGGGCGAGCCACTTGGGGTTGTTGTCGATGATCTGTTCGGTGCGGGCGGGGATCTCGGTAGGGGCCTCATCTTCGTCGTCGCTGCGGTCGAAGACGTTCTCGCGGAGCAGTTGTTCGGCGGCGCGATGGTGTCCTTGGGACGCAAGCGCGGCGGCGAGATCCAGCTGGGCGGTCTCCTCGGCTGGCGCGACACGGACGGCGAGCTGGGCAGCTTCTTGGGCCGCGGCGTGGTCGCCCAGGGCGAGGCTGGCAGTCGTGACGAGGTGGGCAACGTCGACGATCGAGCACAGGAGGACCTGGTCGAGCCGCTGCCCTTCGCTGAGCCAGGTGCCACCGTTCCGGCGGAGCTGTCCGAATGGCGTGCCGCTGACGAGACTCAAGGCCCGACGAAGGTCGTCCAGGCCGGCAGAACCTCGCGCCTCACCCCGCGCGCGGAGGCGACGGAACAGGTCCGCGTCGACCAGAAGGTCTTCGACTTGATAAGCAGGTCGTCCTCGGACGCTCGCTGCTGCGGTTTGGCGGCTGTCGGGCACGTGCGGACGGCCGGTGCGCGGGTTGACGCCCAGCCAGGTGCGGAGGGCGAGGACGTCCTTGCGGACGCGTCCGGTGAGGATGCCCATGGCGTCCGCGACTTCCTCGGTGGTAGCGCCGTGCGGGCGGGTGGCCAGAAACGCGAGCAGTTCGCTGAAGTAGGGTTTGCGGTCCACGGCTGCGGTTGGCGTCCCGGTGGGGGCGACCCGGACGGTGAGGGGACCCAGCAGCATCAGCTTGGGCAGGTCGCAGCTCGGATCGAACCACGTGCTGACGTCGTCGTCGAGGGTCGGGTCGTCTTGTTCAACCAGCTCGCGGACGCTCTCGGGGATGTGGGGGGCGAGGGCGGTCAGGTCGTCAGGAGTGACGGCCGCGGCGTCGACGTAGACCTCATCGATCTCGGGCAGCACGTTGGTGACAGGCTCGTCAGGGAACCGGTCACGCGCGACGCTGTGCTCCGGCAACAGTTGGCCTGCCTGGTTGGTGTGGGCCCTCCATCCCTGGGCAGCTTCGGGGTGCTGGGGGTACTCGACGTCGGGCTCGTCAGCTTGGGCGAAGATCGCGGCGCACCCGGCCGTGTCCCGTGCGGTGAGCCCGGCGGCGGTCAGCGTGAGCCCGACCCCGGGCAGCTGAAGGCGGCCGTCACCTGTGACCCGGAGCACCTCAGCGTCGATGTCTTCGTGACCTCCGTCGACGTCGATCATCATGAGCGCGGTGCCTGTTTGGCGGGGTTGGTCGTTGAGGAGACGGGCCAGTTGTTCGGTGAGGTCGGTGCGGTCTGTGTCCAGGAGGAGGAGCCGGCTGTCCCACAGGGGGTCGTCCAGCAGAGTGGCGCGGCCGGTGTGGATGTCCAGACCGGCTTCGCGAGTGCGGTCGATCATGGCGACGGTGTCGGCAATGACGTGAGCGGTGATGTCGGCCGTGTCGTGGTGGCGGACGCGTCGTCGGTTGAAGGCGACGGCTTCGGCAGCGATGCCCACGCATTCGACGTGGACGTCTCGGGTCCACGGGTGGACCGCGAGCTCAGCTGCGGCGTGGCGGACGAAGTCGCGTGCCCGATCGGGGTCGCCGATGACGCGCAGGACGCCGGCCTCTTCGAGGTTGTACAGCCAGCGGTGGCCGCCCTCGTCCAGGCCGAGGGTGACCAGCTGCGGGTAGGGCGCGGGTAGTGCACCGTCGAGCGGACCCACCTCGACGAGGTCGCTCTGGATAGGGAGTTCCCAGCGCAGCCGGTCCGGGGCGTGCCGCCAGGGTTCGCGTAGGTCGGCCGGGTCGGCGAGATGCAGCCGGATCACGTCGTCGGCCTGTTCCACGGCGGCGAGGTGAGGCATGGGCTCGCCGGCTCGACCGCGACGGGCCGCCAGGCGCCGGAGTGCTTCGTCGAGGAAGGCGACGTCCAGCGCGGCCGAGGCACCTTCGGTACGCAGCGTCTTGTCGATCGGGTCGAGTGCGGGGGGCGGGGTGGCGATCATCCGGCCGGGACGCCGGGCGCGCAGCTGTGCGGCACGGCGGCGGCCCAACGCCACCCAGAGAGATCCGGCCAGGAGGCTGCCCGCACCGACCAGCCCGGGCACCAGCCAGCCGGGAATGGGTGCCGCCTCGTCCACGGTCACGGTGGAGGTGTCGGCCGCCTCGACGGCTCGGATCGTCTGCACCGGCGCCGGTTCAGGGGCCAACGGGACGGGCGATGCTGCAGGCATCACCGCCGGTTCAGCTGGCGCGGGGAGCTCGTGCGTGACTGGCTCTTCCACGACCGGCTCCGGAGTCACCGCGTCGCGCGTCGGTTGGGTGGGTGATGCAACTGGTGCCAGATTCTGGCCAGTGTCGGGTCTCGGCCGAGGGATCGCCAAGGTCCAGCCGACGTCGATGACGTCAGGGTTGGTGAGGTGGCGGCCGCCGGGTTGCGTGATGGTCCGGGACGCCTCGACGATCTTGGGGAACGCTTGGGCGTCGCCGAGGTGGTCGTGGGCGATCTCGCTGAGGGTGTCGCCCTCGCGAACCGTGTAGGTCTCGGTGGGAGCTTGGTTGGTGGTGGAGTCGGTGCCGCCGACGGGGAGGGCCAGGACCCAGCCGGCACGAAGGAAGTCGTCTCCCTTGCCGTCGAGGAGGCGGGTGTTGAGGGCGGCGATCTCGGTGTAGCGGCGTCCGTTGCCGAGTTCGGCGGCTGCGATCGACCACAGCGACTCGCCGCGCTTGACGGTGTGCTGCCTGGTCTGAACCGGAGGCGCCGTGTCCTCGACGGTGTGAGGCGCCGTGGGTGAGGCGGTCACCTGCGGCGCGGGAGGCGCGGTCACGGTGGCGATGGACGCGGGCGCCGGGAGGGGATCGGCATACGCGAGCGTGGGGCCTGGCAGGGCAACGAACAGGGCCGCCGCGGCCGCGACGAGCTGGCGGGCGGCGACCTGCGGCAGGTGGAGGCCGGGTAGATCGCGGGGTTGGACGCCGCGGATCCGGGTCACGATCTCCAAGAGGATCAGTCCTGCCAGCATCGCCCACGTGACCCAGCCGAGGGCCTTGATCACCACCAGCGCGAGAGTGCCGTCATCGCGTCGCAGGAGCAGGGCAACCACGTCGCTCCAGTCGGTGATGGTCGGCAGGTTGCCGAGGCCAACTTGGAGCAGGAGGGCGGGCAGGCCGACAAGCAGGACGGCAATGCCCACAGTGGCGGCCAGTCCGGTGAGTCGTTGCCGGATCATCGTTCGGTGCCTTGCACAGCGCGGACCAGTCGGGCCGTGGAGTGGCCGGTGACGGTGAGGGAGCGGACGCCGATCGAGGTGAGGAACATCGGGGTGTAGCTGTCGGTCACGGTGACCTCCAGGACGTTCCCGGACCGGACACCCACGCTGCCCGTGACCCCGGCTTGAGCGAGGTAGGCCGATGCAGCTTGCTTGGCGGCCGCGACGTCGACGGTCGGGGCCTGGCCGCGGACGGCTTGGGCGGCCGCGACTTCCTCCCCGGCGGTGCGGGCAGCTTGGGCGGCGAGACTGCGGGCCCGCTGCTGGGCATGGACGTGACCACCGAGATCGACGGCGATCCCGACGCACAACACCATCGTCAATGCGGCCAGCGCGAGCCAGACGCTCACCGAGCCGCGCTCGTCATGGCGACGTCGAGTGCGAACGGTCATGGGGTCACCTTCCCCGGTAGGTGTCCAAGGGGCTGGACATGGTGGCAGTGATGGTCTTGGTGCCGCCGAGCCCCGGCAGCCCGATTTCGTCCAGTCGCAGCGCGCAGGTCACGGTCGTGGACACCTGTCCCGGCGTCCCCACCGGGGTGCCGAACGCCGCGGTGTCGACACTCACCGAAGTGGTGGCGCAGTCGAGGTCCTGGTTGGCCAAGCTGCTGTGGGCAGCATGGCTCGCAGTGCTGCGTGCTGCGGCCGGGGTCCGGGCGATGGAGGCCGCTCGAGCGGCGTCCGCGGCGGCGGCCTGAACGGCTTGTTGGGCGATCGCGGTGCGGCCACCGAGGACGAGCAGGCCGACCAGCAGCAGCAGCGCGGGGACGCCGATGACGGCTTCGACCGCGGCTGACCCCCGCTCGTCCCGCTTCATTCTGGGCATTATCGGGTGATCCGTTCGACGGGAAGACTGGCGGACCGTTCCACCGTGGGGGTCCAGCCGGGCACGAGGCTCAGGCTGGACCCACGGACGGTGATGGTGACGGTGACCGCGGTGCGTGATCCGGTGATGGTGACGGCAGTCAGGGAGTCCCCGGCGGTGTCGGTCAAGAACGCAGTCGCTGCGGAGGTTCCCGCGGCGAGGGTGGCGTTCTGGCGGGCGGCTGCGCGGGCGCCCTCCTGGGCCGTCGCCAGCGCGAGCGTGCTGGCGTGGTAGTACACCGCTCCCTGGACGCCGCTGAAGAGGATCAGCAGCAGCAGCGGCATCAGGACGACCAACTCGACCGACGCGGAACCGCGCTCGTCGGCGCGGAAGGACTTGGGACCCTTCACGATGCTGCGTTCAGCCGAGGGCGGCGATCTTGCCCTGGGCGTACGCGGTGATCGCGGCGCCGATCGCGATGGCCAGCAGCACGACTGCGGCGGTGATCACGGCCTGTTCGGTGCTGACACTGCCGCGCTCGTCGCGGAGCTTCGGGTCGAGCCAAGCCTTGATCAGCAGGAACGTGGTTATCAGGCGGGTGGTCAACATGGGGTTTCCTCTCGGTTGGGTTGGGTTGTTGCGGGAGGTCAGGAGGTCAACAGGCGGAGCAGGGGCGGGGTGACGAGCAGGGCGATGAAGACGACGCCGAGCAAGCTGCCGGGCACCACCATCCGTTCGGACAACTCGTTCGCCTTGCCCTGGGCGTTGGTGAGCAGGGCGGTGCGCAGCGCCGTGGAGCGAGCCCTGAGGGTGGCGTACACCTGGGCGCCCTCCTCCCCGGACAGGCGCATGATGTCGGCCAGGTCGGCCAGTTCTGGGACGCCGACCTCGTCAGCCAGCGTGGTGAGCGCGTCCCAGGGTGCTTGGCCGGACCAGCGGGATCGGGCGAGTTCTTCGCCGACGCGGTGGAAGACCCAGCTGTGGCCGATGCCGGCGGCCGCTTCCATCGCCTGCCTCGGCCCCGAGCCGGAGTTGCGTTCGAGGGCGACCAGGTCGACGTACGCGCCCAGCGCGCGGTGGAACTCCAGCCGGCCCCGTTTGGCGTCGTCACGGACGTTCAGGTTCGGTAGGAACCACAACGCCCCAGCCAAGGCGAGGCTCGCGGCCACGGGCACGACCACCGGTACCTGGAAGCCGAATAGTCCCACCACCAACACCAGCACGCTGGGGAACACCAAGCCGAGCAGCGCGAAGGTGATCTTCTCACCGTAGTAGCGCGGCAGGCTGATGCGCAGCAGCGCTAGTTCCCGGTTGGGCACCCTGCCCCACACACCGCCCGGCAGGTTCCGCATCGCCCAGAGGCCGACACGCTCCTTGCCGCCGGTGACCTGCACGTCAACGGCGCCGCGCCGGCGGCGTCCGTAGGTGGGCGACAGCCGCTCGACGACGTCGCCCAGGTCCGGCGCAGCGGGCACGAGCCGCCACACCGCGAGTACCAGCCCGAGGGTGATCAGTGCGCCGGAGGCAAGGGCGAGCTGGGCGCCAGTCATGACGCCCTCCCCGCACGGTCCGCCACCAGTTCGACTTCAGCGGCGAAGCCTTGGCTTTCGCCGAGGAACCGCGGGAGGGGCTCACCCACCGACATCCGCTTTAGCCAGACCAATGTGCCGGCGTACGCGCCCAGCAACACCGCCAGCAGGGCTTGGCCCAGCGGGGTGCCATAGGGGGCCATGAACTGGCCGTTGAAGGCGAGAAACCCGAGCACACCCAACGTGATCAAGGTGACGTTGCGGGCGGTGGCGCGGGGCTTGGCCCGGTCAGCTTCGACCTTGCGGCGGGCGGTGACGTCGTCGGCCACCGACTCGGCCAACCCCTGCAGCACGCTGGCCAGGCCGGCGCCGCGTCGCCGGGCACCCAGGATCAGGTAGGCGGCCACCAGGTCCCCGGTCGCGTCGTCCAGCTCGTCAGCGAACTTCAGCAGGGCGTCCTCGGTCGACCAGCGGGCACGCAGCCGGGCTACCAGCCTGGACACCTCCGGCTTGATCGCTTCGGGGGTGGAGCGCAGGGTGGCGACCAGTGCCTGCTCCAACCCGACCCCGACGGTGAGTACGCCGGCGAGGTTCCTCGTCCACTCCGCCATCGCCTCGAGGCGTTCGATCTGGGCCGTCTCAGCCGGGGACCGCAACAGGCTGGGCAGACCGACCACGGCCAGCGGGATCGCCACCACCGCGACCAGCCAGCCCGACAGCACCGCGACCAACGCGCCGGCGCCGAAGCCGACCAGCGCCAACACGCGGGTGCGGGTCGGGATCTTCCGGACGCGCCGCCGCAGGGCAGCGGTTCGGCGCGGGTTGGTGGGCGGGGCCACCGGGCGGGGGCGGAGTGACGCGATGACACCCAGGACGCCAGC
>CALMPQ010000444.1 GCA_937872005.1 uncultured Propioniciclava sp. | reverse complement strand
CGGACGCGTCCTTCTACGGCGAACTCGCCGGCAAGACGACGTTCTCGGCGCGCGAGGCGATCGTGGCCCGCATGCGCGAGACCGGTGAGCTGGACGGCGAGCCCAAGCCCACCCAGCGCATGGCGAACTTCTACGAGAAGGGCGACAAGCCGCTCGAGATCGTGTCGACCCGCCAGTGGTACATCGGCAACGGCGGACGCGACGAGGCGCTGCGCGCCCGGCTACTGGAGCGCGGCGAAGAACTGGCGTGGACACCCGACCACATGCGGCACCGCTACTCGAACTGGGTCAACGGTCTCAACAGCGACTGGCTGATCAGCCGCCAGCGCTTCTTCGGCGTGCCGTTCCCGGTCTGGTACCCCGTGGACGCCGACGGCGAGCCCGACCACGACCACCCGATCCTCGCGTCGGAGGACATGCTGCCCGTCGACCCGGCCTCGGAGGCCGCGCCCGGGTATGACGAGACGCAGCGCGGCGTCCCGGGCGGTTTCGTCGGCGACCCCGACGTGATGGACACCTGGGCCACCTCGTCGCTCACGCCGCAGATCGCCTGCGGGTGGGAAACGGATGAGGAGCTGTGGCGCCTCACCTTCCCGATGGACATCGCGCCGCAGGCCCACGACATCATCCGCACCTGGCTGTTCAGCCGGGTGGTGCGCTCGCACCTGGAGCACGACAAGTTGCCGTGGCAGCGGGCGACGATCTCGGGCTTCGTGGTCGACCCCGACCGCAAGAAGATGAGCAAGTCGAAGGGCAACGTGGTCGTGCCGACCGAGATCCTCGACAAGTTCGGCGCCGACGCGGTGCGCTGGCGCGCGGCCATGGCCCGTCCGGGCATGGACTCCCCCTTCGACGAGACCCAGATGAAGGTCGGCCGTCGCTTGGCCATGAAGATCCTCAACGCGTCCAAGTTCGTGCTGGGCATCGCGGGTGAGGGTGGGGCCGAGCCCACGGCGTCCGACATCACGGCGCCGGTCGACCTGGCCATGCTCGCCGGGCTGGCCGACGTGGTCGCCAAGGCGACGAAGGGCTTCGAGGCGTACGACTACTCCGCGGCCCTCGAGGTCGCCGAGCAGTTCTTCTGGACGTTCTGCGACGACTACCTCGAGCTGGTCAAGGAGCGCGCCTACGGCTCGCAGGGCCCGGACGCCGCGGCCTCGGCCCGAGCGGCCCTCGCCCTGGCCCTGGACGTGCAGCTGCGCCTGTTCGCCCCGTTCATGCCGTTCGTGACCGAAGAGGTGTGGTCGTGGTGGAAGTCCGGCTCGGTGCACCACGCGTCCTGGCCGACGGCGACCGAGCTGCCGGGCGGCGGCGACGCGAGCCTGCTCGACGACGTGTCGGCGGTCCTGATCGACCTGCGCGGGGTGAAGTCGAACGCGAAGGTGTCGATGAAGACCGAGCTGACCGACGTGACCATCACCGCGCCCGAGGCGTCGCTGGGCAACCTGCGCGCCACCGAGGCAGACCTCCGCGCCGTGGGGCGTGTGGTGACGCCGATCGCCTGGGCCGAGGGTGACGCCGTCGCCGTCGCGGCCGAACTCGTCCCGGCCGAGTAACCGCCGACAGCCCGCCTTCCCGGCGCCGAGAGCCCGACTTCCCGACGCCGAGAGCCTGTGGAAGGCTGGTGTCATGGCAGGGTTTCACCACGTCGAGGTGTGGGTCGCCGACCTCGACCAGGCGAAGTCGGAGTGGGGCTGGCTCCTGGCCGAGCTCGGCTTCGAGCACGCCGGCGCGTGGCCCGAGGGCGAGTCGTGGTCGGCGGGTGGGGCGTACCTCACGCTGACGACGTCACCGAACCTGGTCGACGCGCCCCACGACCGACGACGACCGGGGGTGAACCACGTGGCGTTCCACGGCGGCGACACCGGCCGCGTGGACGCCATCATGGCCAGCGCGCCCCAACACGGGTGGCGTCCGCTCTACCACGACCGCTACCCGCACGCAGGTGGTCCCACCTACTACGCGGGGTGGCTGGAGAACTCGGCCGGGTTCAAGGCCGAGGTGGTCGCGGACTAGGCCGAACGCGACCGCCGCTGGGGCCGGGACGCAGCCGCCCTGGGTAGCATGCGGGGCTCGGCCCCGTCGCGGACGACCTCGGCGGTGACCACGACCTGACCGACCTTGTCGTCGGAGGGCACGTGGAACATGACGTTGAGCAGGATCTCCTCGAGGATCGACCGCAGACCGCGCGCGCCGATGCCGCGAGCCAGCGCCAGCTCGGCGATGGCGGTGATCGCGTCGTCGGTGAACTCCAGGTCGACGCCGTCGAGCTCGAACAGCTTGCGGAACTGCTTGGTCAGCGCGTTGCGCGGCTCGACGAGGATGCGGTTCATCGCCGCGAGGTCGAGCGGGTTGACCGTCGAGATCATGGGCAACCGGCCGATGAACTCGGGGATGAGCCCGAACTTGTGCAGGTCCTCGGGGCGGACCTGCTCGAACGGGTTGCCCTGCTCCTTCGAGCGCAGGTCGGCGTCGTTGTTGAAGCCCAGCGGCCGCTTGCCGACGCGGGCGTTGATGATGTCCTCCAGCCCCGCGAAGGCGCCGCCCACGATGAACAGAATGTTCGTCGTGTCGATCTGGATGAACTCCTGGTGGGGGTGCTTGCGCCCACCCTGCGGCGGCACCGACGCGGTCGTGCCCTCGAGGATCTTCAGCAGCGCCTGCTGGACGCCCTCGCCCGACACATCGCGCGTGATCGACGGGTTCTCGCTCTTGCGGGCGACCTTGTCGATCTCGTCGA
>CALMPQ010000443.1 GCA_937872005.1 uncultured Propioniciclava sp. | reverse complement strand
GAACACCGGCACCGAGCGCGTGGCGAGCACCCACGGCCTGCTCACCACGGTGGCCTACCGGATCGGCGAGGAGCCGCCGGTGTACGCGCTGGAGGGGTCGATCGCGGTCGCCGGGTCGCTGGTGCAATGGTTGCGTGACAACCTGCGCATGATCGACTCGGCCGACGAGGTCGAGGCGCTCGCCGCGTCCGTCGAGGACAACGGCGGCGCCTACCTCGTCCCCGCCTTCTCGGGCCTGTTCGCCCCCCACTGGCGTTCGGACGCCCGCGGCGCGCTCGTCGGGCTGACGCGCTTCGTCAACCGGGGCCACGTCGCCCGGGCGGCGCTGGAGGCCACCGCGTTCCAGACCCGCGAGGTGCTGGAGGCGATGCAGGCCGACTCGGGGGTGGAGGTGACCGAGTTGCGCGTTGACGGGGGCATGACTTCCAACGAACTGCTGATGCAGTTCCAAGCCGACCAGATCGGCGTCGACGTCGTCCGGCCGGTGGTGGCCGAGACCACCGCGCTCGGGGCCGCCTACGCCGCGGGCATCGCGGTGGGCTTCTGGGCGGGGGAGTCCGACGTCGTCGCCAACTGGGCCGAGGGTGCCCGGTGGCGACCGGCGATGGCCGACGGCGCCCGGGCCGAGCTCTACGCGACCTGGAAGAAGGCCGTCACCCGCACCCTGGACTGGGTCGAGGAGGACTGAGCGGCGCTCAGACGAGGGCGGTGTGCATCCGGATCATCTTGACCGAGGCCGCCTCGTCCTCGGTGCCGACCGTCTGGTGACCGCCATCGGGGCCCCAGCCGGCGGACTCCAGGAAGCGGCGCAACGGGTCGTCGGTGGAGCGCACCCACCACGTCGCCCGCTGGAAGCCGTCGGCGCGCAGGGTGTCGGCCACCGCGTTGAGCAGGCGGGAGCCATGGCCCTGCCGCTGGGCGGGCGGGTCGATGATGAACTCGCCGATCAGCGCGTCCTCGCCCGGGTGCGCGTCGTCATCGTCGGACGGACCGATGGCGGCGAAGCCCACCACGCGGTTCTGCTCGATCGCCACGACCACGCGAAACTTCGCCAGCGGCGGCTTCGCGATCGCGTGCGCCCACGATTCCGTCATGGTCGCGAGGTCGACCGAGGCCAGCACGTGGTCGGCCACGTCGGCGGGGAAGAGCTGCTGCCAACTGCGCCGCTGGATGGCGGCGATCCGTTCGGCCTCCGCGGCCAGGGCGAGTCGGCAGGAGTCGGCGGTGCGGGGAGCGTCGGTCACCCCGTCATGCTAGCGGTTGGGCTCAGGCCTGCTTGGCCTGCACCGCCGCCTTGATGATCGCCACGACAGCGGCCGTGGACAGGCCCGAGCCGTTGATGACGAGGTCGTACCAGTCGTTCTCGCGCGGGTCGAAGTTGTAGGTCTTCTCCGACAGCGTCGAGCGGAACTCGTCCTCGATGATCTGGCGCTTCTTGGCCCGGTCCTCACCGATGCCGCTGGCCTGCGCCGCGAACTTGACCCGACCCTCGACGGGGCCGTCGAGCTTCACGTGGAGCGTGTTCGGCCGGTCGCGCAGGATGTACTGGCCGTTACGGCCCTGGATGACGCCACCCTTCTCGGCGGATGCCCGCACCAGCGGCGTGTTCTCCTCGGCCATGGCCGCGTAGTTGCTCTGCGAGGCGGTGGCGGCGTTGGACACGGCACCGTCGTAAGTGAAGTTCGCCGGCGAGAAGTTGCGCAGCAGGCGCCCCAGGGTGCCTTCCTTCTCACGCTCGGCGGTGGCCTGCTCGATCGCCTCGGAGGAGTAGGCCTGCTTGTGCAACGGCAGCTTCAACTCGTTGGCCAGCGCCTCTGCGACCGCCTCCATGTTCGACCCGTAGGTCTCCCACAGAGTGATCACGAGTGGGGTCTGTCCTGCCATCACGTCCTCCTTTGGATGTGTCCGATTGCCGCTCATGCTAACGGTCGCAGGCGCCGCCGGCCGAAGATTGGCGTAGTTGCCACGGGCTAGAGTGGCCCCGTGCGTGAAGCTTTGAAGACCCCACCTGCGTTGGCCCCCGACACCCTGCGGATCATTCCGCTGGGCGGATTGGGGGATGTGGGTCGCAACAGCGCCACGTTCGAGGTCAACGGCGAGATCCTCATGGTCGACTGTGGCGTCCTCTTCCCCGACGAGACGCACCCCGGTGTCGACCTCATCCTGCCCGGCCTGCACCTGGTCAACGACCGCCTCGACGACATGGTCGCCCTGGTGCTGACCCACGGCCACGAGGACCACATCGGTGCCGTGCCCTACCTCCTGCGCCGTCGCCCCGACATCCCCGTCCTCGGCAGCAAGCTGACGCTGGCGTTCGTGCGCGAGAAGCTCAAGGAGCACCGCATCCGCAACACCGACCTGCGCGAGGTGTCGGAGGGGTCGCGCACCACCGTCGGCGACTTCGACCTGGAGTTCCTCGCCGTCAACCACTCGATCCCGGACGCCCTCGCCGTCCACCTCCGCACGAAGGCCGGCACGGTGCTGCACACCGGCGACTTCAAGATGGACCAGCTGCCCCTCGATGGACGCCTCACCGACCTGCGCGCGTTCGCCAAGGTGGGGGAGGCGGGGCTGGACCTGTTCATGGTCGACTCCACCAACGCCGAGACCCCCGGCTTCACGACGCTGGAGAAGGACATCCAGCCCGCCATGGAGCGGGTGTTCGCGCACGCGAAGGGCAAGCTGATCGTGGCGTGCTTCGCCTCGCACGTGCACCGCGTCCAGCAGGTGATGGACGAGGCCGTGAAGTACGGCCGCAAGGTCGTGTACGTGGGCCGGTCGATGGTCAAGAACATGACGATCGCGTCCCAGCTGGGCTACCTCCGCGTCCCCGGCAACACGCTGATCGCGCTCGAGGACATCGACGACTACGCCGACCACGAGGTCGTCATCATCTCGACCGGCTCCCAGGGGGAGCCGTTGAGCGCGCTGAGCCGCATCGCCAACCACGAGCACCCGATCATCCGGGCCGGCCACGGCGACACCGTGCTGCTGGCCAGCTCGCTCATCCCGGGCAACGAGAACTCGGTCTACCGGGTCATCAACGGGCTCACCAAGAACGGCGTCAAGGTGGTCCACAAGGCCAACGCGTTGGTGCACGTCTCGGGGCACGCGTCGGCGGGGGAGCTGCTCTACTGCTACAACATCGTCAAGCCCCGCAACGTCATGCCCGTGCACGGCGAGGTGCGCCACCTCGTAGCCAACGCCGAGTTGGCGATCGCGACCGGCGTCCCGCGCGAGAACACCGTCGTGGTCGAGGACGGCGCGGTGGTCGACCTGCGCGACGGTCGGGTCAAGGTCGTCGGACGCCTCGAGTGCGGCTACATCTTCGTCGACGGCTCCACCGTGGACGCCGTGGGTGACGCCGAGCTCGACGAGCGCCGCATCCTGGGTGAGGAGGGCTTCATCTCGGCGATCGCCGTGGTCAACCTGCACTCCGGATCGCTCGTCGAGGGGCCGATCATCACCGCTCGCGGGTTCGTCGGGGCCGAGGGCATCTTCGATGACATCACCGCGGAAGTGGCCCAAGCGCTGCGCGAGGCGCTGGAGGAGGGCGCCGAGGACACCCACCAGCTGCAACAGGTGATGCGTCGGCGGATCGGCCGCTGGGTGAGCAAGCGGTTCCGGGCACGGCCCATGATCGTGCCGGTCGTGCTGGCAACCTGACGTGTGGGTTGGCTGAGCCTGTCGAAGCCCGATTTTCCTGCTCGCCCGCGATCGGTTAGGATGGGCAGGTTCCATTTCGAGCACTGACCTCGACGCGTGCCGTCGCGGGGGTCGACCACCAATGAGGAGATAGCCATGGCCGCCGTGTGCGATGTCTGCGCCAAGAGCCCGACCTTCGGCCACAACGTGCCCTGGTCGAAGAAGAAGACCAACCGTCGCTGGAGCCCGAACATCCAGTCCGTCCGCGCGTTCGTCAACGGCGGCACCAAGCGCATGAACGTGTGCACCGGCTGCCTCAAGGCCGGCAAGGTCGCGCGCGCCCAGGCCTGAGCGACCCCTGCGTGAAGACCCGCCTCCGGCGGGTCTTTTCGTTTGCCCGGACGGCCCGCCCCTGTCCTGTCGGACCCCCTCGCTAGGATCGCGACCATGGCACCCCGGCAGTGGAGGACGGCGGCGTTCGAGGCACTGAACGCCCCGCTGGCGAGCGTGCTCGGCGCCCAGGCGAAGCTCTTCGAGCCGCTGCGCGTCCACACCGTCGGCGACCTGCTCCGCCACCTCCCGCGGCACTACCTCTCCGGCACCGAGCTCACCGACCTAGCGACGCTGGAGGAGGGGGAGCACGTCGCAGTCATGGCGCGCGTGGCCGAGATCGTCGTCCACGAGGGCCGGGGTGGCCCCCAGCGCGGCCG
>CALMPQ010000442.1 GCA_937872005.1 uncultured Propioniciclava sp. | reverse complement strand
ACGAACGGCCGCACATTCCGCCCCGTCGGGATGGCGAACTACGTCGAGCTGACCTCCAACGAGGCGTTCATCCGGGCGTTCCTGTCGACGCTGTTCTTCACCGCAGCGTTCGTCGTGCTCATCACGGTGCTGGCGACGGGGTACGCGATCCTGCTGAACCAGGCCTTCCGCGGCCGCAGCTTCTTCAGGGCCGTGCTGTTCCTGCCCAGCCTGCTCTCAGCCGTCGTCATCGGCCTGCTGTGGGGCTGGATCCTCGACCGCACCAACGGCCTGCTCAACGTCAGCCTCGGCGCGCTGGGGCTGGGCCAACCCGGCTGGCTCGTCGACGGGCGCCTGGCGATGCTCGTCATCATCTTCGTCGGCCTGTGGATCCACGTGGGCTTCTACACCCTCATCATGCTGTCGGGCCTGCAGGGGATCGACCCGTCGGTCTACGAGGCGGCCGCGATCGACGGCGCCAGCCCGGTGCAGCAGTTCTTCTCCATGACCTGGCCGCTGCTGCGCCCGACGACGCTGGTCGTCGTGATCCTGGCGACCATCTCGGGGTTCCAGTCCTTCGACTTCATCTGGACCCTCACCGGCGGCGGCCCCGTCGGCGCGACCACGCTGATGGTGCAGTACATCTACGAGCGCGCGTTCGAGTCGCCGATCCGCTACGGGCTGGCCTCGGCCGGGGGCGTGATCCTGTTCCTCTGCGTGTTCGGGTTCACCCTGCTCAACTACCTCAACGGACGCCGTCAGGAGGCCGCATGAGCGCGCCGACCTGGACCTCCACCGGGTCCCGCCGGACGCCCGCGCTCGGTCTGGTCGTCCGCTACACCGTCCTCACGGCCACGGCACTGGTGATCCTGATCCCCCTGGTGTGGACGGTGGTCTCCAGCTTCAAGACCGAGCTGGAACTGGCCGCACGCCCGCCGCGTCCGTTGCCGGCCGAGTTCAACTTCAACAACTACACCGGCGCCCTGGAGAGCTTCGCGTTCGGCACGTACCTGATTCACTCCACCCTCGTCACCGTCGGCGCGACGATCCTGACGCTCGTCATCAACACGATGTGCGCCTATGGCCTCGCCAAGTACAACTTCCGGGGCCGGAACCTGCTGTTCCTGCTCGTGCTGGCGACGATCATGGTGCCGCTGCAGGTGATCCTGATCTCCGTGTACCAGGTCGCCGCGCAGCTGGGCCTGGTGAACACGCTGTGGGGCATGATCATCCCGCCCGCAGCGACGCCGACGGGGGTCTTCCTGCTGCGGCAGTACATGCTGGGCATCCCCGACGAGCTGATCGAGGCGTCCCGCATCGACGGGGCGGGGGAGTTCCGCACGTTCCTGCAGGTCGTGGTGCCGCTGTGCGGAGCGCCCATCGCAGTCGTCACGATCTTCTCGATCATGTGGCGCTGGAACGACTTCCTCTGGCCGCTGATCATCGCCCAGGATGCGTCGAAGTACACCCTCCCCGTCGCGCTGGCGCAGTTCAACAGCCAGCTCGTGGTGCCGTTCAACTACATCCTGGCCATGTCGGTCGTGTCGATGGTGCCCGTCATCGTCATGTTCCTGTTCCTGCAGCGTTACATCGTGCTCGGCATCGCCAACAGCGGTCTGAAGTAGGGCGTGCACAGCACTAGAATCGCGCCATGACCCAGGCCACCGCGGAGTCCACGCATGCCCCCGTCCTCGTCGTCGACTTCGGGGCGCAGTACGCGCAGCTGATCGCGCGGCGCGTCCGCGAGGCGAAGGTCTACTCCGAGATCGTGCCGCACACGGCGTCCGTGCAGGCCATCGCGGCGCGGCAGCCGGCGGCGGTGATCCTGTCCGGCGGCCCCCAGTCGGTGTACGCCGAGGGTGCCCCGCAGGTCGACCCGGCGCTCTTCGAGCTGGGCATCCCCGTGTTCGGCATCTGCTACGGCTTCCAGGCGATGGCTGCGGCGCTGGGCGGGGAGGTGGCGCAGACCGGCCTGAGCGAGTTCGGTCGCACCCCGACGACCGTCACCGAGCGGGGCGTGCTGCTGCACAACCTGCCCGAATCCTTCTCCTCCTGGATGAGCCACGGCGACGCCGTCAAGGTGGCCCCGGCCGGCTTCACCACGCTGGCCCACACCGCCGGCGCCCCGGTCGCCGCGTTCGAGGACGCCGAGCGTCGCCTCGCCGGCGTCCAGTGGCACCCCGAGGTGATGCATTCGGAGCACGGACGCCAGATCCTCGCGCAGTTCCTCTACGACCTCGCCGGGCTCGAGCCGACATGGACCCCGGCCAACATCGTCGAGGAGCAGGTCGCGCTGATCCGCGAGCAGGTCGACGACAAGCAGGTGCTGTGCGCGCTGTCGGGCGGCGTCGACTCCGCCGTGGCGGCCGCGCTGGTGCACAAGGCCGTCGGCGACCAGCTCACGTGCGCGTTCGTCGACCACGGGCTGCTCCGCAAGGGGGAGCGTGAGCAGGTGCGCGAGGACTTCGTCCGCATCACCGGCATCAACCTCGTGGTCGCGGACGCCGAGGAGCAGTTCCTGGGCGCGCTGGCCGGCGTGACCGAGCCCGAGACCAAGCGCAAGATCATCGGCCGGGAGTTCATCCGGGTCTTCGAGTCGACGGTCCGCGAGATCGACGAGGCCAACGACATCGAGTTCCTGGTGCAGGGCACGCTCTACCCCGACGTCGTCGAATCGGGCGGCGGCGAGGGCGCGGCCAACATCAAGAGCCACCACAACGTGGGCGGGCTGCCCGACGACCTGCAGTTCACCCTCATCGAGCCGCTGCGCGCCCTGTTCAAGGACGAGGTGCGCGCCGTCGGCGAGGAGCTCGGCCTGCCCGCCGAGATGGTCTGGCGCCAGCCGTTCCCGGGGCCCGGCCTCGGCATCCGCATCATCGGCGAGGTCACCCGCGAGCGCCTCGACCTGCTCCGCGAGGCCGACGCCATCGCGCGGGAGGAGCTCACGGCGTCCGGTCTCGACCGCGAAGTGTGGCAGATGCCGGTGGTGCTGCTGGCCGACGTCCGCAGCGTCGGCGTCCAGGGCGATGGCCGCACGTACGGGCACCCGGTCGTGCTGCGCCCCGTCAGCAGCGAGGACGCCATGACCGCCGACTGGTCGCGCCTGCCCTACGACGTGCTGGAGAAGATCTCCACCCGCATCACCAACGAGGTGCGGGAGATCAACCGCGTGGTCGTCGACGTGACGTCCAAGCCGCCGGGCACCATCGAGTGGGAGTGAGACGGCGACTCAATCGAAGGGGTTGACCAAGGCCAGGTCGGTCACGACCGCGAAGTCCGTCGCGTTGCGTGTGGCGAGGGTTGCGGTACGGGCGAGGCAGATCCCGGCGATCTGGGCGTCGGCCAGTGCGAGGGGACGCCCTCGGTTCAAACCCTCCACGACGACCTGCGCCGTGGCCTGGGCCGCAGCGACGTCGTAGATCGCGATGGTGTCGCCGAACGCGTCGAGCAGCCGAGCCCATCGGGCGGAGAGACCCGCGCGTCGGCGCCCCACGGGCAATCGCCCCAAACCCCGCTCGACCTCCTCCACCGTGACGACGCTGATGGTCAGGTCGGTGACACTGACACCCCGTGCCCAGTCGAGAACCCGTGGCTCGGGAGCATCCTTCATCAACTCGGACACGATGGTCGTGTCGGCGATGATCATGACAGGTCGACCTCGCGCGGGGCGTCGGTGCGCTCGGGAATGTGAAGGTCCACGCCGCCGACCTCGGCGAACGATGCGTGCAACGCCACGAGGATGTTCTCCTCGGGCAGGTCCACGGCCGCATTGAGGATCGCCCGAACGTCAGCCTCGACCGACCGCCCGTGCTTGGCAGCCCGGGAAAAACTCACTCACGTGTGTGGCGTCGGGCCGGAAATCAGTCGATCGCGGTGACTCCGCCACCTTCCAGAGTGAGTTTGTCCCGCAGGGGACGGTGGGCCCGCGCTCACGCGGCTTCGCTGATCGCCTCCCGCACCTGCTTGCGCAGCACCTTGCCGAGCATCGACTTGGGCAGTTCCTCGACCTCGACGAACGAGCGCGGCACCTTGTAGGCGGCCAGCCGCTCCTTCGCCCAGGACCTGATCGCAGCCACGTCCAGGTGCGCGCCCTCGCGCAGCACCACCGCGGCGGCGACCTGCTCACCCGACTCGGTCTGCAGGCCGACCACCGCGACGTCGGCGATGTCGGGGTGCTCGACCAGCACGTGCTCCACCTCGGAGGGTGACACGTTGAACCCGCCGGTGACGATGATCTCCTTGAGCCGGTCGACAATGGTCGTGAACCCGTCCTCATCCACCACGACGATGTCGCCGGTGCGCAGCCAGCCGTCGGGCAGCAGCGCCTTGGCCGTCTCCTCGGGGGAGCTCCAGTAGCCGGAGAACACCTGCGGCCCCTTGAGCAGCAGCTCACCCTCCTCGCCCTGCGCCACCTCGCGGGTCGGGTCCTCGGGGTCGACGACCCGCATCAGCGTCGAGGGGAAGGGCACTCCGATCGTCCCCGTCTTCCGGGTCGGCCAGAACGGGTTCCCCAGGGCGACCGGCGCGGTCTCGGTCAGGCCGTAGCCCTCGACGAGCAGGCCGCCCGACACCGACTCCCACAGCTCGACGATCGGGTCGGTCAGCTTCATCGCGCCCGAGATGCAGAACTTCGCCGACTTCAGCGACACCTTGCGCTCGATCGCGCGGCGGGCGGTCTTCTCGTAGATCGGCGGCACTGCGCAGTAGACCGTCGGCGGGCGCTTCTTCGCCGCGTCGAGCACCAGGTCGACGTCGAAGCTGGGGAACAGCACGATCCGCGCCCGCTTCAGCACCCCGAAGGTGAGGTACAGCGTCATCCCGAACGCGTGGAACATCGGCAGCACCGCATAGATCGTCTCCCGGCCGTCCTTCGCGTCCTTCATCCACGCCGCCCCCTGCAGCGCGTTGGCGTACAGGTTGCGATGGGTCAGCATCGCGCCCTTGAAGGCGCCCGTCGTCCCCGAGGTGTACTGCACCACCGCGAGATCGGACGCCGTGGGCTCGGCCCAGTTGCGGATCGGCTTGTGGGCGATCAGGTGCTTCCACGGGACCGTCCCCGGCGCCGGCGCGTGGAGACGCTTGCGGGTCGCGGCCAGCTTCGGCACCGGCAGGTGCAGCGCCAGGCGCTTGACGGTGGGGAAGGCGTCCAAGAGGTTGACCGCGACGACGTGCTCCAACGCGGGCAGCTTCGGCACCGCGACGTCCCACGCGATCGCGACGCGGGCGCCGTGGTCCGCGAACATCGTGGCCAGCTCGGACGCGGTGTACAGCGGGTTGTGCTCCACCACGACGGCGCCGAGCCGCAGCACCGCGTAGAACGCGACGACGTGCTGGGGGCAGTTGGGCAGGATGATCGCCACCCGGTCGCCGGGGCCCACGCCGAGGGACGCCAGCCCCGCCGCGGCCCGGTCGACCTGGTCGGCGAGATCGCGCCACGTGGTGGTGGCGCCGAAGAACTCGAGCGCGACGCCTCGGCCGCCTTTGCGGGCGGCGCGGGAGAACATCGCGGTCAGCGGTTCGTCGGGCAGGTCGATCTCGGCCGGGACGCCGGGCTGGTAGTTCGTGGTCCACGCGGGCTTCTTCACCGGGCCATTCTCTCGCACCGGCTCACCGCAGGGTGGCACCGGCCCGGCTGAGGTGGAAGCCGTGTCCGGTGGCCGTGTTGGTGCAGGTCACGCCGTCGGTCGCCATCGAGCAGGTGAAGTCCCCGGCCACCAACGAACGCCCATACGGGAGGACCACCAGCGTGCGGTCGCCCTGCTTGGCCGTGGCGCCGAAGTGGTCACCGGACCAGGCGATGTACTCGGGCGAGCTGTCGGTGAAGGGGTACGACTGGGCATCGCCCGCGCACACCCAGCTGGCCTTCCCGTCGGCCATGACCGCCACCCCGGCGACCGGGACGTCGGGGTTGGGGCCGCAGGCCTCCTCCATCGTGGGGACGACCCCGGCCTCGGCCTGGTCGACGCCGCAGAAGGCGCGCGCGTCCAGACCGACGTCCCCGGTGGCACCCCTCAGCGCACACTTGATGTTGCCGGTCGGCGAGGCGAAGTGGCTCTCCTCGAACGACCAGACATCCTTGACGAGGTTCTCCGACCTGGGTGCGGGCGTCGGCGTGGCGTGGGGCGTCGGCGACGTCGAGGGTGCGGTGGCGACCTGCGGCTCACGGGGCGGGAGGGCGCTGATGCCCCAGGCGGCGCCCCCCACCGCGACCAGCGCGAGGGCGGCCAATCCGGCGCGCCGGTTGGCGCGACGGCGACGTCCGAGGGCGGCGACGCGCGGTGCGAGCTCGGCGTCGGGAGCGGCGGCACGAGTGTGCTGCTCCAGCGACCCGCGGATCAAGGAGTCCAGGCGGTCGTTCATGATGCGCTCCCTTCCAGGGCGGTGCGGAGGTGGGCCTGGGCGCGTGAGAGCTGGCCCTTCACGGTGCCGACGGAGATGCCGAGCGTTTCGGCGATGGTCGCGAGGTCGAGGTCCTCTAAGTAGCGCAGCACGACGACGGCCCGCTGGCGTCGGCCCAGGCCGTCGAGTGCGCGCCAGGTACAACTGCACCAGTGTGGACTGCAGCAGGTCGTCGGCGTCGTGGGGGTTGCCCGTGAGGGCGAGGGCGAGGGCGTAGCGCCGCAGCGCCACCTGGTGTTCGTCGACGAATTCCTCGAACCCCATCGTGGGGCCCGCGGCTGCCCGGATGGGTGGGGACATGGCTGTCATACTCCCAGCACGCCCGCCGACCCGGGAAAGGTTGCACGCACCCGGCAAGATGGGTCCATGGTTCCCGTCCCCGGTGTCCGCACGGTCCAGCGTCGCCTCGGTGAGGCGCTGCGCTCCCGCGTGGCGGGCGACGACGCAGGCGAGCGGGGACTGGAGATCTGGGGCAAACCGGGGGAGCGCTGGTTCGACGTGACCGACCCGATCTGGCGCGTCCATGAGGATGCGGCGATGTTCCCCGGCGGGGTGGCTGCCCTCCTGCTGCAGTCGCTGCACCCCCTGGCCATGGCGGGAGTGGCCGGCCACTCGGGCTACGAGGGCGACCCCTGGGGGCGCCTGCACCGCACCAGCCACTACATCGCGGTGGTCACCTACGGCACGATCCCCCACGCGACCGCGACGATCGAGAAGGTGAGGTCGGTGCACGAACGCGTCCGCGGCAAGGACGAGCGCGGACGCCCCTACCGCGCCTCCGACCCCCACCTGCTCACCTGGATCCACATCGCCGAGATCGCCGCCTTCCTGTGGACCCACCAGGCCTACGGGCCGCGCCCGCTCTCGGCCGCGGACGCCGACACCTACGTCGCCCAGGCCGGGGTGCCCGCCCGGTTGCTCGGGGTGCCCGATCCGCCGACCTCGGTCGCCGAGATGGACGCCGCCCTGCAGTCCTTCCGCCCCGAGCTGGAACTC
>CALMPQ010000441.1 GCA_937872005.1 uncultured Propioniciclava sp. | reverse complement strand
TTGCGCTCGTTGTAGACCACCTTGTTCTGCTCGAACAGGTTGTTGCCCTGGGCATCGATGGAGACGATCAGCGGACCGAACTGCTTCACGCGGAAGACCCACATCGTCTCGGGCATGCCCAGCTCGCGCCAGTGGCCGTCCTCAACTTCTTCGACCTGGGTGGCCGCGATGACGGCATTGCCGGCGGGGAACACGCAGTGCAGGGCCCCGAACTCGGCGCAACCCGCCTGGGTGCCCGCGCCCATGCCGCCCTTGCCCACGATGAGCCGGACGCCGGTCTGCTTGATGAAGTCGTACTCGAACTTCTCCATGCGGCTGCTCGTCGTCGGGCCGACGGAGACGACCTCGAACTTGTCGTCCTCGCCCTCGACCTTCCGGATGATGGGGCCGGCGTGCAGGATCGCACCGTCGCGGACGTCGTAGGGAAGCTCGCGCCCGTACTCGATGAGTCGGCGGTGGGCGACGTCGCGACAGGTCACGATGTGGCCGTCGAGGAAGATGACGTCCCCGACGCGGATGTCCGCGAGGTCCTCGGCCGAGATCGGCGTCGTCAGGGTCTTGTTCACAGCTCGACTCCCTTGTGGGTGATGAGTTCGTAGTTGAGGTCGCGGTCGAAGTGGACCGTTCCGCGGCGGTGGGACCAGCAGCCCGTGTTCACGGCGACCGAGAGGACGGACGGGTGGCGGGCCGAGTTCTCGATGTTGACGCCCATGACGGACTTCGTGCCCCCGAGCCCCTGGGGGCCGAGGCCGATCGAGTTGATGGCGTCCTCCAGGTCGACCTCGAGCTGCGCCGCGATCGGGTTGGCGCTCTTGCTGTGCACCGGCCGCATGAGCGCGAGCTTGGACATGAAGCCAGCCGCGTCGATGGAGGACCCGATGCCGACACCGACCAACAGCGGCGGACAGGCGTTGAGGCCGTAGGAGGTCATCACGTCGAGGACGAACTTCACCGCCCTCTCGTAGCCCTCCCCCGGCATCAGGGTGCGACCCTGCCCGGGGAGCGTACAGCCGCCACCGGCGAGGTAGACGTCGAGCTCGAGGGAATCCGAGCCTTCGACGACCTGCCAGTAGAGCCAGGGTGAGTCGGTGCCGGTGTTGGTGCCGGTGTTGTACTCGTCGAAGGTCTCGACGCTGTTGTGGCGCAGCGGCGCCTCGTTGGTGGCGCGCTCGACGGCCTCCTTCAGTGCGGCCGAGAGCCCGTCGATGAGCGGGAAGGCGCTGCCCACCCGCACGAACATCTGGATCAGGCCGGTGTCCTGGCACGAGGGGCGCTTGAGCTCTTCGGCGAGCTCCTGGTTCTTGCGCATGGTGTCGTAGATCATGAGCGCCATCGGCTGGCGCTCCTCGCTGGCAAGCGTGGTGATGCGGGCCGTCACGTCGTCGGGCAGCCGGCGGCTGATCACGGCGGTGAACTTGGCCACGGTGTCGGTGAGCTTCTCCAGCTCTGCGGTCTGCTGCTGCATTGCGGCACCTCCTTGGGTGTCTGTGTGGTGATCTGGTTCCAGTCCATCGCGGACGGGGGGTCTGGGTCTGTGCGGATCTTCGCGGGTGTGGTGGCGTTCCTCGGTGCCCGGGGGCGTCCGGAGCCTTGTTCGCCGGCGGGGGCATCATGAAGGTTCCCCGCATGGTGGACCCCGCGACACGGCCTCCACTAGGTGATTCACTCGGTCCACGCTGAGCCGGGGGCCGTGGCTCGTTGCAGAACCGCCGCTTCGGGTGGTCATGGTGGGGGCCTCAGTAGGGCATCGCGCCGGTGAGCCCGTACACGACCAGGTAGGTGACCAGGATCGGCCAGAACCAGATGAGGTACTTCTTCTGGAAAGACACGAAGTTCTGGTTGGTCTCCCCGCACAACAGGTAGAGCGCGGGGATCACCGGGCTGATCAGCCGGAACGACTGCCCGACCATGGACGCCACCGCTGCTTGCATCGGTGTGATGCCGAACTCCCCCATGACCCCACTGAGGACCGAGGCGATACCGAAGTAGAACGCGTCTTGGGGCAGGAAGGTGATGGCCGGCGTGGCGATGATCGCGTAGACCGGCGCCATGTGGGATCCCAAGGCGGTCGGGATGATGGCTGCGATGGAACCAGCCAGGGCGGCGGCCATGCCGGACCCCGTGAGCACTCCCGAGAACACGCCTGCGCCCAGGGTGGCGATGGCGGTGGGGAGCACGTCCGGGGCGATCTCCTCGATCCGGGTCGACGCCTCATCGACGTTCGGGAAGTTGATGACCAGGCCGATGGCCGACAGCAGCAGGAACACGACGGCGCCGTGCGCGAGGTCCATGATGAGCAGCGTGAGCCCGACCATGGTGATGGCGAGGTTCACCCAGAAGAGCTTGGGTCGCTTGAGGTGCGGGTCCTTGTCCGTGATCGCTTGCAACATCTCGGCGATGTGCTCCGGCCCCACGGAGGCTTCGGAGCGCGGGTCGAACGCCAGGCGCTTGCGTTCCTTGAGGCCGAGCCTCAACGCGATGATGATCACCACGACCTGGGCGGCCAGCAACCCGGGCAGCAGGTGGCGGAACAATGCGATGAGGTCCACCCCCAGCGCGGCTGCCGCGGCGATGGTGGGGCCGCCCCACGGCAGCTGGTTCCAGATGCCGATCGGGGCCACGATGATGATGGCCAGCACCCACATGCTCAAGTTGAGCTGCTGGTAGAGGGCCCGGAACGCGGCCAAGCAGATGATGATCGTGGTCGTGGTGTCCCCGTTCAGAGAGACGACGCTGGCCACCGCGACCGTGGAGAGGACCACCTTGAGCGGGTCGCCCTTGGCCTGCTTGATGAAGAACTTCGCGACGGGATCGAAGAGCCCGACATTGAGCATCAGGTCGAAGTAGAAGATCGAGAACAGGATCGTGACGGCCGGCGCGATGACGCCCCACGCCACCTTCCCCGTCTCGGGGTTGAGTTTGAAGAAGACCCCGTGCTGGATCCAGGTGAAGACGTCCAGGAGGTCGTGCCCACCGACGGCAGCGGCGATGAACCCGAAGACGAGCGGGACGAGGGTCAGGGCCACGAAGACCTGGAGCTTCTTCTTCGCCAGCAGGGCGATGAAGACCACGATCATGGCCAGACCGAGAATTGTGAGCATGGCTTGCCCCTCGGATCAGGCCCCACCACGGCGGGGGGCGTTGATGCCCACCCTTCCGGCGCCATTGGCACCCGGTCTCGCCAGATCTTCGTGGGATTCTGCCCCGGTGGCCGCTGTGGGGTACCCCCTCTGCTCACGCTCGACGCCCGAGCCCGGTTACAGAATCCCCTTGGGTCCGATCGTCCAGAACCCGGTCCTGACAAGGCCTGTCAGTCTTCGCGCGACGGCTCGTTCCCGGGGCGAGGCCTCAACATTCACCGCTTCGTCGAGGCTGTGTCTGCCTCAGCCCAGTCCGCCGGCCAACCGCTCCAAGCGGTGCTGGACGCCCTGGATCTGGTCCGTCAGGCGTTGGGCATGGCCCACCAAGGATCTCAGGTCATCGGTGGGCCACTCGGCCGGAACCGTGGGCTGGGCGCCCGCATCCACGGCGTCCGCCAACGCCTTGAGCCAGCCGGTGGCCGCCTCGTCGTCACGCCGGACGAACACCTTCTTGAAGGTGGCATCCACCTGCGAGCTGCTCTCGGTCAACTGCTTGCGGTACTCGGTCGGCGACTTGTCGAAGCTGCGCCGGAAAGCCACGTTGAAGGCCTTGACGTCGGGAAATCCGTTCGCCGCAGCCACGTCAACGACACGCATCTGTGGGTCGCCCAGGTCCCGCGTGGCCTGGCGGAGGCGGACGCGCGTGATGTACTCGAGCGTGCCGATACCGAGGTAACCGGTGAACATCTGGGAGACATACCCCGGGTGGTAGCCGCTCTCCCGCCCGAGCCGCTCCAGGGTGATGCGTTCGGAGTAGTGCTGGTCGATGAACCCCAACATCCTGTCGATGGCCTTGATGCGCGTCTCGTTGCCGAGCACCGCAGTGCTCTCCTCTTCCCGCGGCGGGAAGTACGTCACGAGGGTGTCCACCAGTTCGGCCAGGCGCCGCTCGTAGCGCAACCGGCCCGCGGGCGTCGCGTCAAACGCCTCGAGCATCATGCGTGCCAGCAGGCCCCGCAGTGCGATGAATGGAGCGGCGCCGCGCGTCTCCCCGGTCGACAGACAGTCGAACCTCAGGCGCGCGGGGTCGGGGAACAGGCCGGCGAAGTAGCCCAGGTCGAGGTGGAGCAGCAGGGCCGTGCTGTGCGGCGCGTGCGCCAGGGTGGCGTGCCCGACATAGGAGTTGATCACGATCACGTCCCCCGGCTCGTGGGTGGTCACCAATCCGCCGGCGCACACCTCCACGCAGCCATTGAGGACGACCAGCAGCTCAACCTCGGGGTGCCAGTTGTAGTGGTAGGAGCCGATCTCGTACACGTACTGACGCAGGTTGATCGAACGCGTCGGTCGCCTCAGGGCGTGGTAGTACTCGTCCTTCGCTCCGACCGCTTCGGGTCGCGGGGTGTTCACCACGGCCATGGGGACCACTCTAGGTCAGCGGGCCCCCTGCGGCCGCTCGCCCCAGCGCGTTCCGGGGCCATCAGGACCATTCGAGTCCGGGCTGGATTCTTCGCTGCATGGGCTTGGGCCCCGCGGTGGCAATCAAGCGTTCCCCCTTGCCAAACCCGTATCACAACCGGGCACATCTGAAGGGGTAGCTGGTCACCACACGCTGCCGGACGTTCTGCGGCCTGCGGCGTCTGCACCAGAATCGCTGCTGAATCGGATGGAGGGAGCACGGGCCCCGCGGGCACGGTGGAAGCACGAACCAAGCCGTGCGCCAGGAGAGCCCGATGAGCACCAGCACCATCCCCGACCACACCCACCAGACAGGCGGTCGCCCCGCTCGCGCCTGGCTCGGCCCGGAGGTCAGGCCTGTGTGGCTCGCCATCGCGATCGTCGTCGGGCTCGTCCTGTGGTTCGTCCCCACCCCGTCAGGGCTCCAGCCCGAGGCCTGGCACCTGTTCGCCCTGTTCGTGGCCACGATCGTGGGGATCATCACCAAGGCAGCCCCCATGGGTGCGCTGTCGATCGTGGCGATGGCACTGTGTGCGGCCACCCAAGTGCTCGCACCGGGTGACACGGGCAAGTCCATCGCCAACGCCCTGTCTGGGTTCAGCAATGGCACGATCTGGCTGATCGTGTCGGCCTTCTTCGCGGCCCGCGCCGTGATCAACTCGGGGCTCGGCTCTCGTCTGGCCTACCTGTTCGTGTGCCTGTTCGGGCGCAGCACGATCGGCCTGGCCTACGGCCTCGGGTTCGCCGACCTCGTCACCTCCCCTGCGATCCCCTCCAACACCGCGCGCTCGGGTTACATCTACCCCGTCATGAAGGCGATTGCCGAGAACGCCGGCTCACACACCGACCAGCCGCAGACGCATCGCACGATCGGGTCGTACCTCGCCTTGGCCTGCTACAACCTGAACCTCGCCGTCTCGGTCATCTTCTTCACCGGCGCCGCACCGAACGCCATGTCGGCGCGGCTCGCCACCGAGGCGGGCGTCACCGTCGACTGGGGCGGGTGGTTCGCGGCGGCTGCGATCCCGGGCCTGCTGGGCGTCATCCTCGTCCCCATCGTCCTGTACCTCGTCCACCCGCCCGAGGTGAAGCGCACGCCGGAGGCTCCCGCCATCGCGGCGCGCGAGCTCAAGCTGCTGGGCCCGGTCACCCGCAAGGAGTGGGTCACCCTCGGCGTCTTCGTCATGATGATCGCCATCTGGGTCGCCGGCGACAAGGTCATGAACTCCACCACCGTCGCACTCCTTGGCTTGGCCACCCTGCTGCTGACCGGCACCCTCACCTGGGAGCAGATGAAGGCCGAGAAGGCGGCGTGGGACACCCTGACGTGGTTCGCCGCCCTCGTGATGATGGGGAGCTACCTCAACTCCCTGGGTTTCATCGGCTGGTTCGGTGGCATGGTCGGTGGAGCCATGACCGGCCTCGGCCAATTCGCCGCCTTCGCCGCGCTGACCTCGGTCTATGCCCTGTCCCACTACCTGTTCGCGAGCGGGACCGCGCACACGGCGTCCATGTTCTCGGTCTTCCTGGGCGTGGGGCTCGCCCTGGGGCTGCCGGCCGTCCCGCTCGTGGTGTTCCTGGGCGCCATCCCCACCCTCATGGGCTGCCTCACCCACTACGGCAACGGCCCGGCGCCCCTCTACTTCGGCTCCGGCTACGTGGAACTCGCCGCGTGGTGGCGCAGTGGGCTGGTCCTGGGAGTCGTCCACCTCGCCGTGTGGCTGCTGGTCGGCCCACTGTGGTGGGGCGTCATCGGGGTCTGGTAGGCCGGCTCACGCCCGTCGCAGGCTCAGGGCGACCAGCACCGGCCCGCGGCGTCCCGGTGACGGGGCCGCGGCACCACAGCCCGGCGTCGCCTCGGGTGTCGCCGACGCGCAACTCCCGCAGCCGCCCGAGGGGCAGCCCATCGCCAGTTCCTTGACCTCGAGCCGGCCCAGGCGCACGAGGTGGTCCACCGACGCACCAACGATCTCCCGCGACAATCCCGTGGACGCCTCGACCTCGCCCAGCGTGCCCGCCCCCGACGCGAAGGCGGCCAGCACGGCAGAGAGCGGTCCGCTCACCAGAACAACCGTCCGACCTGGAAGATGGTCACCGCACCGAGCCAGGCGACGGCCAGACCCATCGCGACGCCGAACAGCGTCCAGCGCCAACCGACCTCGCGCTTCTGTGCAGCCAGCGTCGCCACGCACGGCGTGTACGCCATCAGGAACCACAGGAACGCGGCCACGGCGGGCAGCGGGTGGCCGCCCGAACTCGCCTCGAAGGACGACACCACCGCCTCACCGAACGAGCCCGCCGGCTCGCCCTCGGCGGGCTCGTCGACGGCATAGGTCTGCGCCCACGAGCTGATCACGGCCTCCTTGGCCACGAAGCCCACCACCAGCGCGGACGCCGTCTGCCACTGCCCGAACCCCGCCGGCTCGAACACGGGCGCGATCGCCTGCGCGGCGACACCGTAGGCCGAGTCCTGCACGGGCACGTCGTTGAACCCCGCCCCCGGCTTCGCGAGGATCGCCTGCAGCAGCCAGACCGCGCACACGGTGACCACGATGATCCCCGACGCGGTGCGCAGGAAGCCCTCGAGCCGGCCCCAAGCGACGGCTGCGGTGAGCCGGGCGGTCGGCAGGTGGTAGGGCGGCAGGTCGAGCACGAGCGGCTCCGAGCCCATCGTGCGCCACAAGGTCTTGCGCAGGAGCAGCCCGACGCCGATCACGGCGAGGATCGACGCGAGGTACATCACGAACACCGCCGTGCCGGCGTACCGCCCGAAGAAGATCGTGCCGAGCATCACGTACACGGTCAGCCGCGCGGTGCACGAGGTGAACGGCACCAGCAGCGCGACGAGGATGCGCTGGCGGGCATCGCCCAGGATGCGGGTCGCCGCGATCGCCGGAACGTTGCAGCCGAACCCCACCACCAGCGGCAGGAACGCCTTGCCGGGGAGCCCGATCATCCGCATCAGCCGGTCGGTCACGACGGCGGCGCGGGCCATGTAGCCGGAGTCCTCCAGTAGCGCGAGCAGCACGAACATCAGGGCCATCAGCGGCACGAAGGTCAGCAGCATGCCGACGCCGGCGATCAGTCCGTCGACGAGCAGGCCCTCGACCCAGGAGCCCCCCAACCCGACCAGTGCCAGACCGCCGCGCACGGCGTCCGACACCGGACCGGTGAAGAAGCCGTCGAGCCAGTCCTGCAGCGGCGCGGCCACCGTGGTGGTGACCTGGAAGACCAGCCACATCACCGCGAGGAACACCAGCGGCCCCGCCACCGGGTGGGTCGCCACACGGTCGACCTTGTCGGAGGTCGAGACGCGCTCGGCGCCGGACGCCGTGGTCCCGGCCCGCACAGCCGCCTCGACCCAGGCGAAGCGCTCGTCGTCGCGGTCGAGGGCGTCCTCGACGTGCGGCACGGGTCGCGGCTCGGGCGACGGGCGGCCCAGCGCCTCGCGGACGGACCGGGTCAGGTTGTCCAACCCTTGGCGGCGGCGCGGGTCGAGCACGACGACCGGGCAGCCGAGTGCCTCGGCCAGCGCGTAGGAGTCGACCTCGATGCCGGCCTTGCGGGCGACGTCGTTCATGGTGAGCGCCACGACCACGCGGTGGGTGGTCTCGCGGAGCTGAGCGACGAGGTACAGCGACCGGGCCAGGTGGGCGGCGTCGGCGACGACCACCACGGCGTCCGGACGCTCGGTGACCGGGGCGTCCACGAGCAGGGTGCGGGTGAGTTCCTCGTCGCGGCTGAGCGGGTCGAGGCTGTAGGCGCCGGGCAGGTCGATGAGGGTGAAGTCGGCGTCCCGCCACACACCCCGGCTGACGTCGACCGTGGTGCCGGGCCAGTTGCCGGTGGTGGCGCGCAGCCCCGTGAGCGCGTTGAACAGCGTCGACTTGCCGACGTTCGGTGCCCCGGCGAGCGCGACGATCGGGACGCCCGCCCCCGCGCCCTCGCTCGCAGGCCCGTGGCAGGCGGCCCGGACGGTCGGCAGCTTCGGGGTGATCGGCAACGAGCGGGTCGGTGCGGCGACATCGGGACGCGTCACGGCGCCACCTCGGCCTCGAGTTCCGCGAGCACGGTGGACCCGATCGCCACACGTCCGCCGCTGACCGAGACGATGCGCCCACCCGATGTCAGCTTCTGCAGGAGGCTCACGCGGGCGCCGCGACGCAGGCCGAGCGAGGCGAGGCGGCGCGCCACCGTGCCGTCCGGGTGCGTGGACGTCAGGAGCAGGGGCGTCCCGAGCGGGGCGCGATCAAGAGTGACCGCATTCACACAGGGGAGGCTAACCTACCTTCACCTACGACCGCCAGTAGTAGCGTCCTTTACGTCACGGGGGCGTTGTGGAATCAGCGGTGGAGGGCGTCCAGCAAGGACTCCAGCACGAGGCCCAACCAGTCGTACAGCGAGACCAGTTGGGTGCGCGGGTCGCGCGCGGGGAGCCGTTCGAGGTCGGCGTGGTCCTCCTCCGACTCGATGCCCAGCCGCACCGCCAGGCTGAGCCGCACCCCGTTGAGGGTCTTCAGCCAGGCATCCACGTCGGCGACGGCGACCACGAGTGGTTCCTCGCCGTCCTGCGTGGCAGCAAGGTCGGCCAGCACCACCTCGGAGTCGGCGATGCGCTGGCGCCGGTGCGCGTCCTCGGAGTAGCGGCGATGCTCGGCCGCGGCGACGGCGTCGTCCTCGTACGCGTCGGGGAACAGCCGTGCGACCACCGGGTCGCTGCGGTCGAGCGCCGGGCCGTTCAACTCGTCAGCCCACCGGGCGAACGGGTCGGACGCCGGCGCCTCCCCCGCGCCCCCGATCAGTTCCATGACCTGGGCGACCAGCGACGCGACCAGGGCGACCTCGAAGTCGTCAAGCTCGGCGACGAGTTCGCCACCGTCACGTTGGAAGGGGATCACTCGTCGCGCTCCAGGGTGGCCCACAGCCCGAAGCCGTGCAGCGCGTTGACGTGCTGCTCCATCTCCTCGCGCGTGCCCGACGCGACGACGGCTCGCCCCTCGGTGTGCACCTGCATCATCAGCTTGTGGGCCTTGGGCTTGTCGAACTTGAAGTACGTGACGAACACGTGGGTGACGTAGCTCATCAGGTTCACGGGGTCGTCCCACACGATGGTGACCCACGGCGTCAGCGCCTGCACGACCTCGGCCGGGCGTTCGGCCACCGCGGTGCCGGACGCCGGCCCCACCGGAACCTCGGGCGACGACATGGCGCCCATTGTGTCACTAGTCTGAAACCATGCTGGAGACGACAGCCCTGCTCACCGACCACTACGAGCTCACGATGGTCCAGGCCGCGATGGGGTCGGGGACCGCCTTCAGGCGCTCGGTGTTCGAGTTGTTCCCCCGCCGCCTGCCCGAGGGGCGTCGGTACGGCGTCGTCGCCGGTACTGGCCGCGCGCTCGAGGCGATCGAGAGGTTCCGGTTCGACGACGAGACGGTCACGTTCCTCCGCGAGTCGGGCGTGGTCGACGACGCGGTGGCGAGTTGGCTCGCCGACTACCGGTTCCGCGGCAACATCTGGGGCTACCCCGACGGCGAGATCTACTTCCCGGGCTCCCCGATCATGGTGGTGGAGGGCACGTTCGCCGAGGCGGTCGTGCTCGAGACGGTGCTGCTGAGCATCTTCAACTACGACTCCGCGGTGGCATCGGCGGCGTCCCGCATGACGGCGATGGCGGGCGACCGCCCCTGCATCGAGATGGGGTCGCGCCGCACCAACGAGTGGTCGGCGGTCGTGGCCGCGCGGGCCGCCTATGTCGCGGGGTTCGCGTCCACCTCCAACCTGGAGGCGGGCCGCACGTTCGGCGTCCCGACGGCAGGCACGGCGGCGCACAGCTTCACGCTGCTGCACGACACCGAGGAGGACGCCTTCCGCTCGCAGCTGGCCGCCCTGGGCACGAACACGACCCTGTTGGTCGACACCTACGACGTGGTCGAAGCCGTGAAGAAGGGCGTCGAGCTGACCAACGGCCGGTTGGGCGCGGTACGCCTCGACTCGGGTGACCTGCTCACCCAGGCGGTCGACGTGCGCAAGCTGCTCGACTCCCTCGGCGCGGTGAACACAAAGATCATCGTGACCTCCGACCTCGACGAGTTCCAGATCGCCGCCCTGCGTGCGGCGCCGGTCAACGGCTACGGCGTCGGCACCCAGCTGGTGACCGGGTCGGGCGCGCCGACCTGCGGGTTCGTCTACAAGCTGGTCTCGCGTGCGGACTCCCAGGACCCGCACGCCCCGCTCGAGCCCGTCGCCAAGAAGTCGCTCAACAAAGGTTCGGTTGGCGGGCGCAAGTTCGCTCTGCGGCGCCTCGACGAGAACGGCATCGCCGAGGCCGAGGTCATCGGCGTGGGCGCCCCTCCCGAGGGCGACCACAACGACCGGCCCCTCCTGGTCGAGCTGGTCCGCGGCGGCGAGATCGTCGGGCGCGAGCCGCTGTCGGCCGCGCGTGAGCGCCACCTGCGCGTGCGGGGCGAGCTGCCCAGCGCGGCGTTCAAGATGAGCAAGGGCTACCCCGCCATCGTCACGATC
>CALMPQ010000440.1 GCA_937872005.1 uncultured Propioniciclava sp. | reverse complement strand
CCGTGTTCGGCAACGGACCGTGCAGCGTCGGAGCGGTCATGCTCCACCCTAACCCCGACGGCAGGGGAAGATGGAGGGGTGATCCCCGACCCCGCCGTGCCCCGCGCCCGCTCCCCGTGGGGTCCGGACGCCGCGGCCGCGGCCCCGCTCGTGGTCACCATCGCCGTGGTCTGGGTCGTCGCGAAGCTGCTGACGACGTGGGGCGCCGTGGCCCAGGGGGAGTACGGCGACACCTACTACTACCTGCTCACTGCGCAGGAGGCCGCTCGGTCGGGTCAGGGTCTTGCCGCGACGATGCGCGAGTACCCGACGCCGGCCGCGTGGCTGTTGCTGCTGCCCTGGCACCTCGGCGCCACCGACCACGTGGCCTACCGTGGCGCGATCATCGCCCTGACCACGGTCGCCGACGCGGTGTTCACCGTCCTGCTCGGACGCCGCACCGGCCCCCTCGGCGTCCTCGCCTGGGTGGCCCTCACGGCGTCGCTGGGGGTGCTGGGCCTGCTCTGGTTGGACCTCGTGCCGGCGGTGCTGGCCGGGGCAGCGGTGCTGCTGGCCATGGAGGGGAGGCGAGCCGCGGCGTCCGTGCTCGTGGGACTGGGGACGGGGCTGAAGGCCTGGCCCATCGTGCTGTTCCCGCTCACGCTGGCGCGCCGTCGGAACGTGGCCCCCGTCGTGGCGTTCGGCGTGACCGGGGCCGTGCTCGTGCTGGCCAGCATCGTCGCCGGCGGCTGGGACCGCCTCATCAGCCCGCTGGGCTACCAGCGCGACCGCGGGCTGCAGATCGAGGCATTGGCGGCGCTGGCCCCCATGCATGCGTGGGCCGGCGACGATTCCTACCGCGTGGCCTATTCGACCTTCAAGGCGTACGAGGTGACCGGCCCGACGGTCGCCATGTGGCTGGCCATCGCTCAGGCGGCCACCGTCGTCGGCGTGCTGGGCTGCCTGGCCCTGCTGGGCTGGTGGCTCTGGCGGGGCGCACGCCCGGGGGCGATCGGGTGGCTGGCACTGGTGTTCGTGCTCACCTTCATGGTCACCTCGCGCGCCCTCAGCCCCCAGTACCTGCTGTGGCTGGCCGCCCCGGTCGCGGTGCTGGTCGCCATCGCGTTGCGTGGTGGCCCGGACGCCCCACCCGCCGGCCCGGCCCTGCTCACCTTCGCGTTCGTCCTGGTCGTGTGCGCGTTGACGACGGGCCTCTACCCGGGGGCCTACGACGGGCTGCTCGGTCGGGGGTCGGGCACCGACCGGGCGCTGCTCCTGCTCACGGCCCGCAACGTCGGCCTGCTGGTGCTGCTCGCCTGGTGCGCGGCGTGCGCGCTGGGGGCGAGTGGCGGTAAGTCCCGGCAACTGGACTCGTTGGGCTGACCCCGTCGGTAGGGTGAATCCACACCGTCAGCGCAGAGGGGAACCCCCATGGGAGTGAGCAGGGCCGCCATCATCGGCTGGGGCGACGTCGCCATCATCCACCGCGAGGCCATCGAGTGCATCGACGGGGTCGACCTCGTGGGCGTGGTCGACACCGACCCCGCGCAGCGGGAGCTGGCGACCGAGATGCTGGGCGTCCCGGCGTTCGCGTCGATCGACGAACTCGTGGACGCCGTGGCCCCCGACGTCGTCCACGTCACCACGCCGCACCACCAGCACATCTCGCCGACGCTGGAGTCGATGGCTCGGGGCGTCCACGTGATCCAGGAGAAGCCGCTCGCGGCGTCCATCGAGGACGGGCAGCGGCTGCTCGACGCCATGGACCGGCAGGCCGGGGTGGAGGGCGCGCCCAAGGTGGGCATCTGCTTCCAGAACCGCTACAACGTCTCGAGCCAGGAGATGCGGCGGCTGCTCGACTCGGGCGAGCTCGGGGCGATCAATGGCGCCTACGCCTCCGTGGTCTGGACGCGCACCGCCGACTACTACCGGGTCAAGCCGTGGCGCGGGTCCCGCGAGCAGTCGGGGGGTGGGCTGCTGATCAACCAGGCGATCCACACCCTCGACCTGGTGCAGTGGTTCTTGGGCGACGTCGTCGACATCGCCGGTCACGTGGCGACGAACAAGTTCGGCGACGTGATCGAGGTCGAGGACACCGCCGAGATGCTGCTCACGCACGAGTCAGGGGTGAAGACGTCGTTCTACGCCACCCTCACCGCGCCGCAGCACCGCCCCGTCGAGATCGAACTCGACTGCGAGAACGCCTACGTGGTGTTGAAGAACGGGTTGAGCGTGCACTGGAAGGACGGGCGTCCGGCCGAGGTGTTCGAGGAGCGCAAGGCACCCTCGGGCGGCCGCGCCTACTGGGGCGTGTCGCACGAACTCTTGATCCGCGACTTCTACGACCGCGTCGACGAGGCCGACCCGTTCTGGATCAGCCCCGCCGAAGCGATGAAGACGCTGAAGATCCTGAAGAAGACCTACCAGGTCTCCGGCTTCTGAGCGCAGAGAGCCTGTGTTCCCGGCGCCGACAGCCTGTGCTCACCGGAAGCGCGGGTCGTTGGACGCCTTGAGGCTGGCCTTGTCGAGGGTCAGGCCGAGGCCGTCGGCGATCTGGGCCCAGTCGACGAAGTGGAAGTTCGTCGGGTCCTGGTCCTCGTCGACGCCCGCGCCGGTGTGCGGCTCGTCGTGCGTGACCAGCAGGCCCTGGCGGAAGTCGCCCACCGGACGGTTCGTCACCGCGAGGCCGTCGGAGCCGTGCACAGCGTCGAAGCCCTTGCCCTCACCGACCGTGAACGAGCCCACCAGCTTGTTGTTGCCCTGGCGGGCGTAGACGAAGAACTCGTCCGAGCCCTGCGAACTCAAGATGATGTAGCCCGTGTTGCCCTGGCCGTAGTAGAGGTCGACACCCTCGGCGTCGGCCGTGATGGTGCCGCCGAAGGGGTTGGCGTCCTCGCTCGGCTGGCCGGGCAGGGGCTCGCACTCCTCGGTCTCCTCGTCGTAGGCGTCGTGGATGCCGAAGTCGGTGACCTTGTCGATGAGCACCGGGGCCTTCTTGCCGACGAGGTCGATGCGCCACAGGCCGACATCCTCCTGCGCCGCGTACAGCACGCCGCTGGCCTGGTCGACCGTCACGCCCTCGAACTGTGGGTCGACGCCGGGCTCCTCGCACGGCGTCCACGTGGTGCCGTCGGCGAGCGGGAAGCTGGCCGGCATCACGATCTCGCGGACGACCTCGTAGCCCACCGTGCCGTTCGCCTGGGGCTTGATCTCGGCGATCGCCAGCGTCGTGCGGGGCCGCCGGTGACGTGGGTCGCACCGTCGGGTCCCCCCGTCGCGAATACCATCCGATCCGTGCCGGGGACCGGCATCGGGGGCGCGGCCCCATCGGGAATGGTCACGGGCTCGCCGGTGGCGGTGGCGGCCTGGACCATGGTCACCGTCCAGTCCTGCGAGCGCGTCGCGAAGACCATCTGGCCCTCGACGCCGAGCATCAGGAGGCTGAAGGACGCGGCGTCCGGCGCCAGCGGCGTCTGCCACCTGGTCGAGCCGTCCGGGTCGAGGACGCCGATCGTCGGCTTCTCCGAGCTGGTGGTCTGATCCGCGGTCGGGGGTGGCTGGGTCAGGAAGGCCAGGCCGCTGCCGTCGGTCAGGGGCATCACCTGGGAGGAACCCGGCAATGGTGACGGTGGGTGCGGCGTCCCGGAGCGCAGGTCGAACCACCGGACGTCGGCGTCGGTCTTGACGGCCAGGCGGTCGCCCAGCGCATGGGCGTAGGAGCCGGTGGGGGCGTCCGTGCGCCACAGTTCGCGCCCGGACCGCCAGTCGAGCACGGCCACGAAACCGGGAACCGGTTCCAGGGAGGTGGACGTCGGGGTGATCACCAGCAGGTCGGGTGGCCCTCGACGGCGCTCGCCTGGGTGCCCTCCTCCCCGCGCCAGAGCTCGACCGGCACCCGCGGCTGGGGCGGGACGATACCCAACACGCCCGGCGTCCGGGCGGGGGCGGGAGACGGGGGCGGCGTGGTGCAGCCGGTCGCGAGGGCCAGCGCGAGGAGGGCCGAGGCGAGGGGCACGAGCCGGTGACGCTGCATGACGCCCACGATAGGGACGAACCAACCGGTGCGTGCAGGCTCAGCCGTCCACCGGGGCGGTGGCAACCGTGGGGAACTTCCCCCGTCCCCGCACGCGATCCCCATGCCGGTCCTAGTCTGAATCCACAACCGACGACAAAGGAGCGTTCAATGGCGGAGCAGAAGGTCCGGCTGGGCATCATCGGCCACGGTGCAGAGGGCGGCATGTACGCCAAGTTCCTCGACTCGGGGATGGTCGAGAACATGGTGATCGGCGCGGTCTGCGACATCCTGCCCGAGAAGAAGGAGCACGCCGACGCGTACGGCGTCCCCTTCTACGAGGACTACAAGGAGATGATCACCTCGGGCAACGTGGACGCCGTGGTCACCACCGTGCCCCACTACCTGCACCCCGAGATGGGCATCTACGCGCTGGAGCAGGGCATCCACGCACTGGTCGAGAAGCCGGTCGGTGTGTACACCAAGCAGGCCAACGAGCTGATCGAGTACGCGGCGTCCAAGCCCGAGCTCAAGTTCGGCGTCTACTTCAACCAGCGCACCAACCCGCTCTACAAGGACCTCAAGGCCCTCATGGACTCCGGCGAGCTGGGCAACCTGCGCCACACCAGCTGGATCATCACCACGTGGTGGCGCCCGCAGGGCTACTACAACCAGTCCGACTGGCGTGCCACGTGGGGTGGCGAGGGCGGCGGCGTCCTGGTCAACCAGGCCCCCCACCAGCTCGACCTGTGGC
>CALMPQ010000439.1 GCA_937872005.1 uncultured Propioniciclava sp. | reverse complement strand
TCTTCCGATCTGGGTGCCGGTGATCGGCGGCGGTCAACCGCACACCAGGGTGATCGTGGTGCCGGGTGCGGCCTTGCCGCTACCAGGACTCTGATCGGTGACATCGTCCCCGCCGCTGCAGTCTCCGCCGTCGACGGCCAGCCCGAGACCCTCCAGCCCTGCCTTCGCCTGGTTGAACTTCATGCCCGTGACATCCGGGACGTCGACCTCGGATGGTGCCGGTGGATTGCCCGTGCTGGGCACCAGGTTCACCGTGGTGCCACCGGCGACGCGACCGGCGCCCGGTGACTGCTCGGCCACGAGGCCGGCGCCGACCTCGCTGTCGATCGGGTCACCGACGGTGACGTTGAAGCCCGCGTCGTCCAGCTTCTTCGTCGCCTCTTCGACCGACAGGCCGATGACGCTCGGCAGGTCCTTGAGTACCTGACGGGTGAGGTTGCGGTCCGGTGCGGGCCACTGGTCGCCACCGTAGGCGGCGTTGGCAGCGCCCTGCAGCGCGCGGGCGATGCGGTAGCGGATCTGCGACATCTGGATGCCGTTCCAGTACGTCTGCGCCATGCTGAACTCGCCCGTGGCGGCACCGGCCCACACCATGGTGGTGGTCTTGGTGCTGGACTCGGTCATCGAGGTCGCGAACGACTGGTGGGTACCGGTCTTGCCGATCAGTGGCACGCCGTCGTAGGTGTTCGCGGCGGTACCGGTGCCGCCGCTCTCCATGACGCTGCGCAGCGCGTACGCAGCGGTTGCAGCGACCTCGGGGGCGATCACCTGTTCGCAGGTCGACTCCGGCAGGGCCATCTCGGTGCCATCCTGGGCGACGACCTTGTCGATCGCGCGAGGCGTGCAGTAGATGCCCTTGTTGGCGACGGTCGCGTAGGCGCCGGCCATCTGGATCGGAGCGATGTACTTCGACCCGAGCACCGATGCGTAGGGGTAGTTCTCCTCCGCCTTGTTCGTGCGGTTGGGATCGCCGCCCACCGGGTTGCCGTTGCCAAGGTGCACGCCCATACGCTCGGCGACCATGTTGATGTCGCACGTGTCGAGCTCGGTGGCCATGGCCAGGTAGCCGGTGTTCAGCGACTTCGCCGTGAACTGGCGCACCGTACCGGTGAAGCCCCGCTGCTTGTTGAAGTTGTAGATCATCTCGCTGTTCGTGAAAGTGTCACCGCACACGGTGAACTTCGGGAACACGCGGGTGTTGCCGTTGACGACCTCGTTGACCGAGTGACCCTTCTCGAGCCAATCGACGAGGGTGAACAGCTTGTAGGCCGACCCCGGGGGGAAACCGTTGGAGTTGCCGTGGTTCTTGTCGGCGGCGTAGACGAGGCTCGTCTCGCCCAGGGCACGGTTTGCGCTGGCGTTCTCGTTGAAGGTCGTGTTCTGCACGATCGCGAGCACGCGACCTGTGGATGCCTCGAGGGTCACACCGCTCACGCCGAGGTCCTTGCCCTCGAGGTAGACGGGGGCATTGGCGGCCATCGCGTCGATGCCTGCCTGCTGCACGCGCATGTCGAGCGAGCTGTAGATCTGCATGCCACCGCGGCGCAGGTTCTCCTGGCGCTCCGCGTCCGTCTCACCGAAGGCGGGGTCGTTCTCGACGATCGACTTCACGTACTGGCAGAAGTAGGCGTTCTTGCCGGCGGCCGCGCACCCCTGGGTCGACGGGGTGATCTTCGGCTCGATCGGTGCCGCATAGGCCTCGTCACGCTGCGCCTCGGTGATCTTGCCGTCGATGTACATGCGCTTGATCACGTAGTCACGACGCACCTTGGTGGCGTCGTAGCCGTCGTCCGCGCCGTTGGTCGGGTTGCCGTCGGCATCCGTCCCCGTCCCACCCGGCTTGTCGATGCGGTACCGGTTGGGGTTCTGCACGATGCCGGCCAGCGTCGCCGCCTGCGGCAGGGTGAGCTTGGCGGCGGTGGTGCCGAAGTAGTAGTTCGCCGCGGCCTCGATGCCGTAGGTCAGACCGCCGAAGTTGGCAATGTTGAGGTAGCCGAGCAGGATGTCGTTCTTCGAGTAGTCCTTCTCGATCTGGATCGCGTAGCGCATCTCCTGCAGCTTGCGCTGGATGCCCTCGGAACCCGTGGACTGCGTCGCCTCGGTCCAGCACGCGGCGAGCTTCTCGGAGTAGTCCTCTTCGCTCGGGGACACCGCCTTCTCGCACTCCTGGATCAGCACGTTCTTCACGAACTGCTGGCTGATCGTCGATGCGCCGCGTGACGACGTGCCGCGCACGTTGTCGACGAGGGCCTTGACGGTGGCACCGAGGTTGACGCCGCCGTGCTCGTAGAAGCTCTTGTCCTCACTGGAGAGGATCGCGTCGTACAGCACCGGGGAGACCTGATCGAAGGTCACCGGAACACGGTTCTGGTCGTAGAACGTCGCCAGCTGGAACGACTTGCCCTCGGCATTGGTGCCGTAGATCGTCGTCGGCTCCATCGGGGTGCCGACCTTGAGATTGTCGGGCAGATCTTCAAAGAGCGACAGGGCGGTGGAACCGGTGAAACCTGCCATGGCGATGGCGGGGGTGACGGTCGCCGTGACCAGAAGGCCGGCGACGGCGCTGAGGCCCACCAGGCCGAGGAGGCCGCCGAGGACACCCTTCACCGTGCGTTTCGTTTGAGGCATACGCTTGATCGTAGGGGAGTTCCCTGAATACGAGCCTCGACGGGAGAGCCATGACCACGTGGGAGTATCTGACCACGCCGCTGCTGATCCACAACACCGCAGCCATCCTCAACAACTGGGGTAAGCAGGGCTGGGAGCTCGTGCAGGTGGTGACCGGCCCCGAGGGTGGGCTCGTCGCGTACTTCAAGCGCCCCGTCACCGCGGATGCCGCCGGCAATGCCGGCCTCGCCGCCGCGGCCGAAGCCTCCCGCCAGTTCGAGGGCGGTGCCGCATGAGCATCTCCGCACGCCTGGCCGAACTCGGCATCCAGCTTCCCGCTGTCGCCGCCCCCGTGGCCGCGTACGTTCCCGCCGTGGTGCACGGCGGGCTCGTCTACACCTCCGGTCAGCTGCCGTTCACCGACGGTCAGCTCCCCGCCACCGGCAAGCTCGGCGCCGGCATTGACCCGGAGGATGCCAAGGGCTACGCCCGCACCTGCGCGCTGAACGCGCTCGCCGCCGCGGCTGATGCGGCCGGCGGCGTCGACAACATCGCAGGGGTCCTGCGGGTGGGTGGCTTCGTGGCATCCGACCCGTCGTTCACCGGCCAGCCCGGCGTAGTCAACGGCGCCAGCGAGGTGCTCGGCGAGATCTTCGGCGACGCCGGCAAGCACGCCCGCGCCGCCGTCGGCGTGCCAGTGCTGCCGCTGGACACCCCCGTCGAGGTCGAGGTCACGTTCATCCTCGCCTGACGGCGCTGGTCCCTGGTCCTGCTGGGTCCCTGGTCCTGCTGGGTCCCTGAGCCTGCTGGGTCCCAGAGCCTGCCGGGTCCCTGAGCCTGTCGAAGGGCGCCGAGACCCC
>CALMPQ010000438.1 GCA_937872005.1 uncultured Propioniciclava sp. | reverse complement strand
ACTGTCGGCCCCGATCCACTGCTGTGTGGGGGTCAATAGGGTGACAGGCGCTGCCTATAACAAGGGGAGTGCATGCGACGCGTGAGATACCTCGGGAGCTGATGGCACTGGCCGCGCGCCAAGGCGGCACCCTGACGAGGCGGCAGGCCCTGGCGGGGCTGGGGCGCACACCCCTGAGACGCGTCCTCCGCAGCGGGGCATGGACGACGCTGACGCCGGGGATCATCGCGACGGCGCCGGTGACTGACACGATGCGCCTCTGGGCCGGTCACCTCGTGGGCGGGGCGGGCTCCGCGCTCGGAGGGCTGGCGGCATTGCACCTCGCGGGCGTCGTGGAAGCCCCTGAGGTGGTCGATGTCTGGGTGCCCAACGGCACGCGTCGCGAGAACCGCACCGGTTGGGTGTTCCACCAAGACGGCTGGAACCGGCTGGACCACACGCTGGGCACGCTCCCCCGCATCAGGACCGAGGAGGCACTCATCGACGTCGGGGACACAACCGACGTCGAGGGGTGGGTCACGGTGTTGGCCGAGGCGGCGCGCCTCGACCGGGTCTCACTGCAGGGTGTGCTCCGCCGCATCGATGCGCGGACCAGACTCGCCCAGCGTTCGATGTTGCGCGAGGTGGTCTGCGACATGGAGGGCATCGAAAGCACCCTGGAGTGGGTCTACCGGGACGACGTCGAGCGTGCTCACCGGTTGCCGGACGGGCATCGTCAGGCCTCGGTGGTGGGACCGTGGCGCAACGACGTGCACTACGACGGCTTCCGGCTGGTCGTCGAGGTCGACGGCCGCTTCCACGCGAAGCGGGAAATGCGTGATCTCGATCGTGACAACGGCCATGCCGTGCGCGACGAGGCCACGTTGCGCTACGGCTCGATCGACCTGCGCGGCCGGCCGTGCCGGGTGGCGTGGCAGGTCGCCACGGCCCTGCGCGTCCGTGGGTGGTCAGAGTCACCGGTTGCCTGCCCGAACTGCCCGGCCCCGGAGATTCGTGAGCGTTGGGACCCCCTCGATTGACCCCAACAAAACAGCGGTCTGGGGTCGCTACTCGAACCCCAAACCACTGCTGTGTTCAGGTCAATCAGCCCTCCAGCTGCTCCGAGAGCTCCAACCAGCGCAGTTCGAGCCCCTCGACCTCGGACTCCATGACGCCGATGGCCTCCATCTTCGTCGCGAGGCCCGCGTAGTCGGTGTGGTCGTGGTCGGCGAGGGCCACCTTGGCGGCGTTGACCTGCTCGGTGAGCTTGGCGATGCGGCGCTCGACCGAGGCGAGTTCCTTCTGCACCGCGCGCAGTTCGGCCCCCACGGGCCCGGACGCCGCCGGTGCGGCCTTGGCCGGCTGCGTCTTCGCCACGGGGGTCGAACCGGCACCAGCCGCACGCAACCGCAGGTACTCCTCGACCCCGCCGGGAAGGTGGCGCAGGTGGCGATCCATGACGGCGTACTGCTGGTCGGTGACGCGCTCGAGGAAGTACCGGTCGTGCGAGACCACGATCAACGTCCCCGGCCAGGAGTCCAGCAGGTCCTCGACGGCCGCGAGCATGTCGGTGTCGAGGTCGTTGGTCGGCTCGTCGAGGATCAGCACGTTCGGCTGCGCCAACAGGATCAGCAGCAGTTGCAGCCGGCGCTGCTGGCCACCCGAGAGGTCCTTGATGGGCGTGCTCAGCTGGGCGTTGTTGAAGCCCAGCCGCTCCAGCAGTTGGCTCGGCGTCATCTCCTGAGCCTTCGAACCCGACCCGAAGGTGTAGCTGGTGCGCAGGCGTCCGATCAGTACGCGGACGGGGTCGTCGAGGTGCTCCTCCAGACCACCCAGCTGCTGGCTCAGCGTCGCCACCTGCACGGTCTTGCCGCGCTTCACACGCCCGGAGGTCGGCGCCAACGAGCCGTCGATCAGCTTCAGCAGTGTCGACTTGCCGGCGCCGTTGACGCCCAGGATGCCGGTGCGCTCGCCCGGGGCGAGGCGCCACTCGACACCGCGCAGCACCTCATGCTCCCCGTACGAGACCCCAGCCCCGACGAGGTCGACCACGTCCTTGCCCAACCGGGCCACCGCCAACGACTGCAAACCAACGGTGTCGCGCAGCGGCGGCACGTCGGCGATCAGCGCGTTGGCCGCGTCGATGCGGAACTTCGGCTTCGACGTGCGCGCCGGCGCGCCGCGGCGCAGCCAGGCGAGCTCCTTGCGAGCCAGGTTCTGGCGGCGCTGCTCGATGGCTGCGGCCTGCCGATCCCGCTCGACGCGCTGCAGGATGTAGGCGGCGTAACCGCCCTCGAAGGGTTCGACGATGCGGTCGTGCACCTCCCACGTCGCGGTGCACACCTCGTCGAGGAACCACCGGTCGTGCGTCACGACCAACAACCCGCCGGCGTTCGCGGCCCAGCGGTGTTTGATGTGCCCGGCGAGCCACGTGATGCCCTCGACATCGAGGTGGTTCGTGGGCTCGTCGAGGGCCAGCACGTCCCACTCCCCCGCCAGCAACGCCGCGAGCGCCACCCGGCGCCGCTGCCCACCGGACAGCTCACCCACCAGACCGTCCCACGGCACGTCGGCCAGCAGCCCGGCGATCACGTCGCGCACCTTCGGGTCGCCCGCCCATTCGTGCTCGGGGGCGTCCCCGACCACGGATTGGGCCACCGTCAGCGAACCGTCCAGCACATCGGCCTGGTCCAGCACCCCGATGCGCACGCCGCGCCGGGTGGTGACCTTGCCGGCGAGCGGTTCGAGGCGTCCGGCCAGCATGGCCAGCAGCGACGACTTGCCGTCACCGTTGCGGCCGACGATGCCGATGCGGTCGCCCTCGTTGACCCCCAGCGCGCCGGCGCCGAAG
>CALMPQ010000437.1 GCA_937872005.1 uncultured Propioniciclava sp. | reverse complement strand
CAGCGGTCGCGGCCAGTGCACGCTTGTTCATGTTCAACGACTCCCTTGACGTCTGCCCCGGTCCGTGCGCGGGGTCATGCCGAGAGTCTAGGAACGGCCTGGCGGGGCCGGTCAGGGGCTGGACGGTGCCTGGTGTCACGCTTCGGTGATGCTCGTCACGAATCATGCCCGGGGGTGACGAAACGGTAACCACGGCCGTGTTCGGTCACGATCCGGGGCTCGCGGCCCGGGTCCTCGATCTTGCCACGGAGCCGGTACACGGCGGTCCGCAGGGCGGCGCGTCCACCCCACCGATCGGTGTCGTGGCCCAGCGCCTCCAGCAGCTGGTCACCGCCCACCGTGGCCCCGGGCTGCTCGGTCAGCAGCCACAGCAGGCGGAACTCGCCGGGCGTGAGGTGGAGGTCCCGGTCCCCGCGCCGTACCAACCCGAGCGCGGCATCCAGGTTGAGGTCACCCACGGTCCGCCGCGTGGTCGCGATCGGGCGCGGCGGCCGCCCCCCGGTGCGCCGCAGGACGGCCGCCACCCGCAGCACGAGTTCCCGCGGGCTGAACGGCTTGGTCATGTAGTCGTCGGCCCCGGCCTCCAGCCCCTCGACCCGTTCGGGGGACGCCCCGAGTGCGGTCAGCAGGATCACGGGGGTCGAACTGTGCTCGCGGATGCGTCGGCACAACTCCACGCCGCTGGTGCCGGGCAGCATCACGTCGAGCAGCACGAGGTCGACCGCCTCGCGGGTCAGCACCTCCCACGCCGCGCGGGCATCATGGGCGCGCCGGACGGTGTGGCCCGCCGCTTCGAGCGCCAGTTCGAGCATCGCGACCATGCGTGGCTCGTCGTCCACCACCAGGATCGTGGTCACAGCGCCCCCTGGACGCCGGGCGCCGACGGCGGGCGCGCGTCCCGCGGCAGGCTGCACAGGATGGCCGTGCCGTGGTCGACCATCGAGTCGACCAGGCACCGGCCACCGTGCAGTTCCACGATGCGCCGCGTGATCAACATGCCCAAACCATTCCCCGTCTCGCTCTTCCCGGCAAGCCCGCGGCGGAACAGCTCGCGGGTCTGGTCGGCGGTCATCCCGGTGCCATCGTCGCTGACGACGATCAACACGCCCTCGTCGCTGGGGCGCACGTTGACCAGGATCCTCGCGTCACGCCCGGCGTGCCGGGCGGCGTTGGTGATCAGGTTGGTGAGGGCCTGGCGGATGAGGTCGGGGTCCCCGACGATCCGCGGCGCTGCGCCGCGGGCCGACAGGGTGATCTGGTTGGGGTAGAGCTTGCGCAGGTCGCGCACGATCGCGTTGGCGAGACGCCGCATGTCGACCGTGGAGGACCGGAACTGGAACAGCTGTGCGTCGATGCGGGCATCGGCGAGCAGGTCGGCCGCCAGGTCGAGGACCTGACGCGACTTCACGGCGATGGTGTCGACGAGTTGGTCCTGGCTCCTGCTGAGTGGCCCTGCGGTTCCGTCGGCGAGCAGTTCCACCGCCCCGCTGATCAGGGCCAGGGGCGTCCGCACCTCGTGGCTGACGACGGCGACCCGGTCGGCACGGTCCTGGGCGAGGGCCCGCCAGCGCGCATTCTCGATGGCGAGTTCCCGGATCCGACGCCGCTGGGCCAGCGCCCACCACGCCGCCACGGCGAGACCGCAGGCCAGCGCCACGACGAGGCCCACCAGCCACCACATGTGCGTCCCCCTCTCGCCGGGGATCCGATCTCCCGAGGGTAGCGGGCGCCTCAGGCGTGCTTGGGGTGCCGGGCCCAGAAGAAGCAGTACAGGCCGTAGGCGCCGATGCCGACGGCCAGGGCCAGCAGGAGCCAGGTGCCGAACGGCTGGTTCAGCACCTGCTGCAGGGCCTTGTCCAGACCGCCCGCCTTCTGGGCGTCGGAGTCCAGCGCGGCCCACAGGAACAGGCCACCGACGATGCCGATCGCGATGCCCTTGCCGATGAAGCCCGCCTGGGTGAGCCGCAGGGGCGCCCCGGTCAGGGTGGTGTCGAGCTCCTCGTTGAACGACTTGCGGAAGGCCCGGACGATCTGGGCCACCCCGTACCCCAGCACCGCCAATCCGATCATCGCCAGCAGCACCTGCCCGAGCGGCAGCCCGAGCAACCCCTGGGAGAGGGACTCCTGGGCGTCCTCCCCCTCGTCGACCTCGGGACCCGCGGCGATCCGGGCCGCCGCCACCCCGAGGTAGCCGTACAGCGCCGCCCGCAGCAGGGCCGACAGCCGCTTGCGGGTGCGCTTGAACCCGTCGAACTCGTGGAACCCGATCCACGCCGACACGGCCTGCCACACCACGAGCGCGAAGAAGCCGACGGCGACGACCCACATCAGGACCATCCCCAGCGGCGCCTCCGCCAGCGACCGCAGCGCCCCCGTGTTGGACGCCTCCTCCCCGCCCCCGCGCATGCCGAGCGCGAGGCGTCCGGCCAGCCAGGCCACGATCAGGTGGACGATGCCGTACGCGACAAGCCCGGCCTTCACCAACAGCCGGTAGGCCGGGGACGACTCGATCTTCCGCGCAGCGCTCTTGCCCTTGTCAGCGGCCGCCCGGGCCGCCTCCGACGCTTCCCCCATGCGCTGAGGCTAGCGTTCGAGCAGGCCCTGCTCCAGAAGAGTTCGCACGAATCCGTCGAGCTGGTCGGCCGCATCGGCGGGCGGGTCGTCGAACGCCGCGAGCACTTCGGCGACCACGGCGTCCGGCTGCCGGCGACCCTCGAAGGCCAGGAACACGGCATCTCCCGGTGTCGTGAGCGTCAGCACCGGCCCGGCCGGCAGGGGCGCCGCCAGCACCGCCTCGTCGGTCTCCAGCCACCCCGCGCGGGGCGAGCGCCGCAATCCGGACGCCGCGGGTTCGGCCCCCGATGCCTCCTCGGTCGCGGGAACCGGCCAGCGACCCGCCTCGCGGGCCAGACCTGTGACACCGGCGAAGCTGGCCGGGACGGCCTGCGCCACCCCCTCGCCCGGGTGCACCTGCACCTCCCCCCACAAGGGGTGTATGAGGTGCCCGCGCGCCCCCTGCCAGCCCATCGTGCCCAGGACGGCGAGGAGCGGTTCGGCGTCCCCGTCGACGCTGACGTGGGCGCGGCCACCCTCGGGACCGCCCCCGTGGACCACCGCGACGCCGAGGTCACGCGCGACCACCTCGAGCGCGGCGTGGTGGAAGGCGAGCCGGTGGGCCTCAGCCAGCCCGCCCGATGCTGTCGGCAGCGACTCGTCCCGACCGCCCCACTTCTGGGCGATCCACCTGAGGTCGGCCGACGTGTCCATGCGGAACGACTGGTAGTGCGCATCGAAGTAGGAGTGCGCGTGCAGGCAGACCATGGCGGGGTCGACCACGCAGACCAGGTGGCCGTACGCCGCGGTGAAGAAGTCGTTGTGGTCCACGCGCTTGAGCCGGTCGTCGTAGCCGATCGACCGCACCGACGCGGTGCGTGCGACGTAGAAGTTGGGCACCTTGTAGGCGACGGGCAGGCCGTCGATGAGGGTCCCCTGCCGCACCTTCGGCTCGCCGCGCTGGGCGTACAGGGCGGCGCCGGAGTAGTCGGCGGTTCGCCACAGCGGCAGGTGGACGACCCGGCCCCCCACCACGTCGACCTGGACCGTTCCCGCTTTGGTGGAGGGTGGGGCATATTCCGCGGGTTCCTGAAC
>CALMPQ010000436.1 GCA_937872005.1 uncultured Propioniciclava sp. | reverse complement strand
TCCGCAGGTTGATCGACGACCTCGCCGGGTGGATGCGCGACGACTTCGCCCGCTTCGAGACCGAGAACGGCGGCTACCTCCCGGGCACGGAGCCGGGCGTCGGCCGCTGAGCGGTCACGGCCGACGGCACCAGACCCCTGCACCGAAGCTGGCCGTGCACTCCTCCCGCACCGCGTCACGCACGACATCGGGGTCCACGGCGTCCACGAGTTCGCGGGTGATCGCGTCCTCCAAGGTCGCACCAGGCGTCGACCAGATCACCCGCTCGCCGATGAACTCACCCGTCGCCCTGTCGAAGATGAGATGCCGGGTCCTGCCACCCACGGGTTCCGGGCGGCCGAGGGCGAGGCCCTGGCGTCCGTCGAGCGTGACGTCGTCGTCGACGAGGTCGACACCGGGCACCGTCTTGAGCACCTCGAACAGCGCCGCGCGCAGCGGGGCGTCGGCCAACCCCTGGCGCAGGATGCCGGCGACGTCGTTCACGACCTGGTCGTCGGCCGAGACGCCGCGCCCAGCGGCCAAGGCGTACAGCGCCGTGCGCAGCAATCCGGGGTCGCGGGGCAGCAACCGCACGTCGATGGGACTGGCGTTCTCGGGGAGGTTGGTCGTCCACATGTCGCTGATGTGCCACTCCACCGTGGGCAGGTCGACGGACGGGCCGCTGACCTGGCGGACGTAGGGTCCGAGCCTGTCCCGGAACCACGTCGGGCGCGACCCGTCGACCGCCACCCACGTGGTGCGCTCTGCATGGCGCAGCCACGTCGTCGAGGCCGGGTCACCCCAGGAGCCCTCGCCGGTGATCTCGTTGATGATCGAGCGGGTCGTGATCTTCCAGTACTGCTCGGCCCGCGCGGGCGGGTCGACTGCAGCCAGCTTGGCCCGGTCGAGCACCCCGGACGCCGCAGCCGTCGCCCCTTCCCTGCCGAACCCCAGGCCGGGGAACACGATCAGGGCGACAGCCAGCAGCGCGGCCGCGGCGAGCATGCCGCAGCGGAGGGGGCGCCGCGGGCGGGCGGGAGCGGTGTCCGTGTCGGCGGCGTCGAGCACCCGGCCGAGGAGCAGGTCGGCCTCGACGGCGGTGTAGGCGGGGACGTCCGCAGCGGGGTCGGCGGAGCGAAGTCGTTCGTCGAGCGTGGTCATGATGCGTCCTTCACGAGTCGGAGGTGGGCGGGCGACGCGGCCTCGGGCGGGCCGGCGCCGGCGGTGTCCAGGATGGCGCGGAGGCGGCCTCGGGCCCGGGTGAGGCGCGTGCGCGCCGAGCCGGGGTTGATGCCGAGCACCATTGCGATGTCGCTGGGGGCGAGGTCCTCCCAGTAGGCCAGGCGCAGGATCTCGGCGTCGGCGTCGACCAACTGGTCGAGGGCGGCGGCCACGAGCAGGCTGTCGGCGACGGCGTCCGTGTCATCGGGGGTGTCGGCTGACGCGGCGGTGCGCTGCTCCCGCAGGGTGCGCCGCGCGGCGGCACGGTGGTGGTGGGAGATGACATGGGCGGCCGTGCGGTAGAGCCACGGCAGGGCGCGCTCGGTCGGGACGCGAGCGCGTTCGCGCCACGCCGTGCCGAAGACGTCGGCGACGATGTCGTCGACGTCATCGGGGTGCACGCGGCGCCAGGCGTAGGCGCGCACCGCCCGGGAGTGGGCGGTGAACAGGTGGCCGAGCCAGGCGGCGTCGCGGGGTTCCATGCCCATCAGTGCCCGCCGGGCACCGTGTCGTTACACGGGCCCGGGCGGGACACCACGGCCGACGCGCTCATGGCCACAGGGTAGGGCGCCCCGCGTCTCCCGGGCGGCGCCACGTGACCGCCCGCGCCCGGGACTGCGTAGGCTCGGACCATGACGACACCAGCAAACCGCCGCCCGGACGACGCCGAGTTGGAGCGCCTGCGCGCGTCCGTGGAGGCACCCGGGCGTCGGACGATGAGCCGCCGCGAGGCTCTCGGCTGGAACCGTCGCTGGTCGACGGAGGACGTCGAGCTGCTGACCCGTCACGTCGACCGGGTCGGGGCGGTGCGGTTCAACCGGACCGGGGACGACCACTACATCCGCTGCATCGACGCGCAGGACCGCACGATCATGGTGATCGCCTGGGGGTACGTCCACTTCGCCCGCCCGTGGGCGAACGCCGAGTGTGACCCCGAGTGGCAGGGCATCGCCCTGTCCACGTGGGCCGCTCGCCAGCCGCCCGCCCCGGTGGCGACCAAGCCCGCGGCGTCCCGCACCCCCCGCGTGCCCCGAACGCCGCCGCGCGCCGAGCAGGCGCCCACGTTCTGCCCGCGGTGCTTCCTGCAGGTCACCACCACCGGGGTGTGCGGCAACTGCGACTGAGTCAGGCGAGTTCGCCGCCCGGCTCGTCGAGGTCGGTCTCGTGCGTCACGCACGCCCTGATGGCGGCTGACAAGGCCTTGGCGACCGTCGGCGGGGTGATGACGCGCACCGGGGGGATGTGGAGGAAGCCGGCCCGCGTCCCCTTCGGGGCATGGTGGAGCGCCGTGAACATGGCCGCGTTGCAGGCGTAGCTGCCGGCCGACAGGGAGAGCTCGACCGGGATGCCGCCGCGCTCGATGGCGGCCTTGATCGCCTTGACCGGCACGGTCGCGAGCAGTCCGTCGGGGGCTCCCTCGACGACGGGACGGTCGACCGGCTGGGCGCCGGAGGTGTCGGGGATGCGGGCGTCCACGAGGTTGGTCGCCATGCGCTCGACGCTGATGGCCTTGGCGCCCATGTCGACGCCGGTGCACAGGATGACGTCGGGGCGCCCGAGCCGGATCATCTCCGCGAGCTGGCCGGGCATGCCGGCGGGGAATGACAGGACATTGGTCGGCTTGGCCT
>CALMPQ010000435.1 GCA_937872005.1 uncultured Propioniciclava sp. | reverse complement strand
CCACCGCCAGCTCCGAGGGTGACCAGGTGATCATGGACGACTACGCCGCGGCGCGGGAACTGGGCAGCCACATCCGGCGCCTGGGCCACGACCGGGTGGTCATCGTCGTCGAGACCCGCGCCACCGGCGACATGCCCCACGAACTGGAGCCGGCCGCCTTCGCGGCCTTCGTCGCGCAGGAGCGCGACCAGGTGTTCCTCGACACCTGGGACCGCTGGCGCGGCCTGACCGAAGCCCTGGCCGGGGCCGAGGTCAGCGTGGTCCTGGCTGACGGCAACACGCGCGCGCTGGGGGCCGCCTGCGGCCCCGTCCTGTTCGACCGCGCGGACCGGCCCACCGCCGTCATCGCACTCAGCGATGTGCTCGCCCTCGGCGTGCTGGACGCCCTGGCCACCCGAGGCCTGACGCCCGGCCGCGACGTGTCGGTCGCCGGCTTCGACGACCTCCCGGACCTCGCGGAGCGGGCCGGCCTCACCACCATCCGCCAACCGATCCACGACAAGGGACGCCTCGCGGCCGAACTGCTGCTCGACCCCGAGCGCAGGCCACGACGCGTCACCCTGCCGCACGAGCTCGTCGTCCGGCGCAGCACCGGTCCGGCCCCCCAGGCCTGACGCTCCCGTCCACCCAGCCAGACAAGTCCCACCACGCCACGAAGGAGCGGAGCCATGCCCAACCACAAGCCGAACTACACCCTCGACGACCTCACCGCGGGTTCCCTCGCGTTCTCCGCGCTGCCCGACGCGCCCGTCGCGCCCGAGCGCACCCGGACGCCGGGGTGGCGTCTGCCCACCCTGGTGCGCCTGACAGTGGCATGGCGGGAACGCGCCGACCGCCACGAGCGGACGTGGGAGTACGGCTGGCGCCCCGCCGTGTGAGACGCACGGCCGTCAGGCCAGGCTTGCCGCCATCCGCTCGACAGCCTCCGTGATGATCGCCGGGGAGGTCGCGAGGTTCATGCGGACGAACTGGCCGTGGCCGGGGCCGAAGTCGGTGCCCAGGTTCAACGCCACCCCGGCCCGGGTCAGGAAGTGGTCCCGGGGGCGCTCCAGCCCCAGGGCCGAGCAGTCCAGCCAAGCGAGGTAGGTGCCCGGGGACCGCACGTAGCCCACGTCGGGAAGGTGCTCGGCCAGCAGGTCGACCAGCAGGTCCTTGTGGCCCGACACCTCGGCCATCACCTCGTCCACCCAGGCCTGGCCGTGGCGCAGGGCCGCGGTGTGGGCGATCGTCGCCATGTGCCCCGTCGACTGGTTCGCCAGGGGCGGCAGGGCGGCGAGCGCGGCTGAGGCGTCCGTGCCACGAATGAAGAGGCCCGCCTTGAAGGCGGGCAGGTTCCAGCCCTTGCCCGCCGAGAACGCGACCACGGCGTTCTGGGCGTCGGCCAGCGACAGGACCGGCACGAACGCGGCCCCCGGGTCGACGAGCAGCGCGTGGATCTCGTCGACGACCAGCAGCACGTCGTGCTCGCGGCACAGGCGCGCCACCGCACCGAGCTCATCGGCGGTGTGGATCGTGCCGGTCGGGTTGTGCGGCGAGCAGAGCAGGTAGGCGGTCGGCTTGTCCGGCCCGGTGAACGCCGCCTCCAGCGCGGGGAGGTCGAGGCGTCCGGCAGCGGTCAGCGGTACCTGCGTGATGTGGCGGCGGTAGCCCTCGATGACCTGCCAGAACGGCGGGTACACGGGCGGGTTGAGCACGACGTGGTCGCCCTCGCCGGTGTTGCCGAGCAGCAGCGAGAGGATCGCGTTCATCACGTCGCCGGCGCGGCGCACCTGGTCGGGGGCCGGCCGCCACGCCCACCGCGTCTCGGCCATGTCGGCGTACGCGTCCGCGTAGCCCGTCCCCGCGGGGTAGCCGGTGTCGCCCGACTCCATCGCCGAACGAACGGCGTCGACGACCTCGGGCAGCTGCCGGACGTCCATCTCCGCGACCCAGAGGGGCAGCACATCGGGATCGAAGGCGTTCCACTTCATGGAGGTCCGCCGACGCAGTTCGGGCAGCGTGAGGTCGAAGAGGGTCATGACCCCCATTCCTACCACCCCGAATGCACCCCCGGGCCTAGGGTGGGTCCATGGCCCGCTACTTCGACGTCCACCCCGACAACCCGCAGCCGCGCTCGTTGGCGCAGGTGGTCGAGATCCTGCAGTCCGGGGGGCTGGTGGTCTACCCGACCGACTCGGGGTTCGCGCTGGGGTGCACGCTGGGCAACGCGGAGGGCCTCGAGCGCATCCGCACGATCCGGGGGCTGAACCGGCACCACCACTTCACGCTCGTCTGCTCGACGTTCTCCCAGCTGGGGCAGTACGTCGAGATGGGCAACGACGTGTTCCGGGCGATCAAGGCTGCGACGCCGGGCCCGTACACGTTCATCCTCAAGGCCACCCGTCTGGCCCCCAAGGCGATGCTGCACGACAAGAAGAAGACCGTCGGCGTCCGGATCCCGGCCCACGTGACCGCCCAGGCGCTGTTGGACGCCCTCGGTGAGCCCCTCATGTCGAGCACCCTGATCCTGCCCGGTGCCGACGAGCCCTCGAGCGACGGGTGGGCGATCGCGGAGGAACTCGCCCACCAGGTGGACGCCGTCCTCGACTCGGGCGACGTCGGGCACGGCCCCACCACCGTCATCGACTTCACCGACGACGAGGTGGGCATCGCCCGGGTCGGTGCCGGTGACCCGACCCCGTTCCAGGAGTAGCGGCTACCGGTCCTCGGGGTCGGAGTAGGCCTCGGCGTCCTCCGAGTGGGTCAGTTCCGACGCGACGTCGGGCACGATGCTCTGCAACGACTTGGCGGTGCGCTGGTAGCCGGTGCCTTTGGGGCGCTTCGGGAACACCAACTCGGGTCGGTCGACATGGATGTAGGGGATCGACGCCAGCAGGTGGCTGATCATGTTGATCCGCGCCTTCTTCTTGTCCTCGGCCTCGACGACGTTCCAGCGTGCCGGCTCGGCGTCGGTGTGCACGAACATCTCGTCCTTGGCGCGGCTGTACTCCTCCCAGCGCGTGATCGACTCGATGTCGGTGGGGGAGAGCTTCCACATCCGCATCGGGTCGGTCATGCGCGACCGGAAGCGCTTCTCCTGCTCCTTGTCCGACACCGAGAACCAGTACTTGAGCAGGATGATCCCGTCCTCGATCAGCATCCGCTCGAAGATGGGGCACTGCCGCAGGAACCGCACGTGCTCCTCGGGCGTGCAGTAGCCCATGACCTTCTCCACGCCCGCACGGTTGTACCAGGACCGGTCGAAGAACTTGATCTCCCCGGCCGCCGGCAGGTGTTCGACGTAGCGTTGGAAGTACCACTGGGTCCGCTGCCGCTCGGTCGGCGCGGGCAGCGCCACCACGCTCGCCACCCGGGGGTTGAGGTACTCGGTGATCCGCTTGATCGACCCACCCTTGCCGGCGGCGTCACGACCCTCGAAGATCACGACGATGCGTGCGCCGGACGCCTTCACCCACTCCTGCATCTCCACCAGTTCGGCCTGCAGGCGGGTCAGCTCGGCTTCGTAGACCTTGGTGCTCAGCTTGTCCTTGCCCATGCCCCATCGTGGCAGAGGTCAGCCCCCGAAGCGGCTCGACAGCGTGAACCCGGCCTCCAGGTCGCTGATCGCCGCGGTGACGATGCCGTGCCGGTCGATGACGTACGTCTCCTCGATCAGCGGTCCGTCACCGGTGCGCTCGACAGCCACCTCGTCCAGGTCGGCCACGTCGCGCAGTGCGGGGTCGAACGGGAACAGCACCTCACCCAGCGGAACGACGTCCCCCGTCGGCTGGCCCGACTCGCCCAGCGCGGCGTACTCCAGGAACCGGAACACACCGATGTTGTGCACCGGCCGGTACTGGCGCCGCACGACGACGGTGTCGTCGGGGGAGGTCCGCTGATCCCGGTCCAGGATCGGGTCGAAGGCCAGCAGCGCCCCCGAATCCCACTCCCGGAACACCCCGAAGCCGCGCGACAGCCGATCGGTGAGGTGGAAGCCGGAGGTCTCGTCGGCGGCGATCGCCAACCCGATGGCCGTGGACGCCGCGGGGTGCGGCGAGCGGTGCACGCGGCGTCCGAACCGCTCACGGAGCACGCGCGCGACCAGGGGAAGGCTCGACGCCCCACCCACCAGGTAGATGCCGGCCACCTCGGCCGCCTCGAGCTGGTAGCCGTCGAGGCCGCCCAAGAGCGGTTCGAGGGCGTCGAGCGACGCCTCGACCAGGGGCGTGGCCTCGGCGTAGAAGTCGGCGACGTCGACCACGACGGGCGCGTGCCCGACCTCGAGTGCGATCCGCTTCGACTGGGGGGAGAGGTTCTCCTTCGCCACCCGGCACTCGTCGAGGAGCGACGCTTGTTCGCGCCCGGTCAGCTCGACCCGCGACCCGACCTCGCGCTGGGCCAACCGCCCCAACACCTCGTCGAAGTCGTCGCCGCCGAGCCGGTTGATGCCCACGGAGGTGACCACCTCGTGGCTGAGGTCGTCGACGCGCACGAGCGAGGCGTCGAACGTGCCGCCGCCGAGGTCGTAGACCACGACGCGGGTGCGGCGGCTGTTGACCGACCGGGGCTGGCGGTGGGTGAACTCGAAGCCGGCGGCCGAGGGCTCGTTCAGCATGCCGAGCACGTGGAACCCGGCGCGCCGGAAGGCCTCCAAGGTCAGGAACCGCTGCGCCGAGTGCGCGTGCGCGGGCACCGCGACGACTGCCTCGAGCGGTTCGTCGTCACCCAGCAGGGTCGCGATGTTGGACGCGGTGCGCAGTTCCTCGGCCAGCGCGGCCAAGAACCCGGTGACGACCTCGAGCAGGCCCACCTCGAGCCCGTCGATGTCGATGGTGGTCTGCCCGGCGATGCTGCCGGAGGCCAGGTCACGCTTGAACGAACGCACCAGCAGGGCACCTTCGGCCGCCGCGCGCTCGGCCGCGAAGCCGTACACGAGCTGGTCGCCCCGGCGCGCCACGACCGAGGGGAAGTGGTCGACGGGGTCGCCGTCGGGATCGGTGAAGCTGACGACGGGGTAGTTGCCCCGGTCCACGAGGGCGACGATGGTGCGGGTGGTTCCGAGGTCGATGCCGAGCTTCATGCCCGCGAGGCTACCCGTCCGTGGACTCCGCCTCCGGAGCCGGTCCGTCGCCGAGATCGGCGAGGAACTCCTCGAACTTCTGCCCGATCTCATCGGCCGAGGGGAGTTGGGCGTTCTCGACGTTGCGCAGGTGGCGCTCCTCGGCGAACTGGTCGTAGCCGCGTTCGAGGGCACCGACCATCTGGGTCAGCTCCTCGCTCTCGGCGACCTGGTTGTCGATCTGCGCCCGCACGATGCCCGCGCCGAGGTCGAACCCGTCGACGGGCACGGCGAGCTGCGTCGTGTCCCGCAGGGCGGCCATGATCGCGCCGGCCGCGGCCGGGTAGTCGTTGTCGGCGATGTAGTGCGGGACGTGGGCGACCAGGCCGAGCGCGGGGTGGCCGGCCTCACCGAGGCGCACCGTGAGGACGCCGGTGAACGACGCGCTGAGCTGGAAGGTGCCGAGCACCGGGGCCTCGTCGGCCACCAGCTCGGGGTCGGAGGCGAACCGCGTGACGGCGACCGGCCGCGTGTGCGGCGCCGGGGCGGGCATCGACTGCACGAGCACGGTCTGCTTCACGCCGAGCTGCTCGATGACGTGGTTGACCGAGGCGGCCATCCGCTCCCACTGCAGGGCCGGCTCGGGGCCGTTCAGCAGGAAGAAGTCGGTGCCGTCGTGGTCGGTCATCAGGTGCAGGTTCACCTCGGGCTTGCGGTATTCGCTGAAGTGGTCGCGGTCGAAGGTGATCGTGGGGCGGCGCCCGGCGTAGTCCAGCAGTTGGTCGGCGTCGAAGCGGCCCACCACGCGGTTGGGCAACTGCTCGATCAGCTGGGCGTCCAGCAGGCGCTGGGTGTGGCCGGCGTCGACGTAGCTGCCGAGGGTGACCACGAGGGTGTCGGCGCGTAGGGTCCGCTGGTCGACGTGGGGTTCCCACGTGAACAGGCTGGTGGGGTCGAGCATGGCGGGAACCTCCTCATCCGTTCGGCTGATGGTTCCTCAACGCGGACGCCGTCGGCTTCATTCCCCCAGCCTCCGGGCCACCTTCTTCTCGATGCGGCGCTCACGCCCCGCGGCGGTGATGGCCCGGTCGATCGCGACCCGCCCGGCGCCGGTGAGGACCAGCGGCAGGGCGAGCGCGGCGTAGAGCAGCTCGGCTTCACCGGAGAGGGCGCCCGTGTCGGGGTGGAACAGCGGTGCGACACCCAGCGTCCACAGGACGAAGATGGCGACCATCAGCGTCGCCTGCAGCAGGGCCGCCACACGCGTCGCGAGGCCGATCGCGATGAGCACCGGCAGGGCGATCTCGCCCGCGATGACGAGGGCACCGAGCACCTCGGGGGCCTGGCCCGCGAACGCATGGGCCCGCAATGAGTCGATGAAGCCGCCGAAGTTGAGCAGGTGGTGCAGGCCCCGCAGTACGAGCGGCAGCGAGGCGATCCGCAGCAGGAGGAGCCCGACGTCCGTTGAGGGACGGTTGTTGGCTCGGGCGACCGCCAGGTCCCACTCCACGGTCCCGCGCCGGTCGACGCGCGCCGCGTCGGGTGGGGCCGGCTGCGGGCGCGGGGCAGGCGGGGGAGCGGGGGGTGCGGCCTGGAACTCCCGGGTGTCCAGGACCTGGGTGCGCTCGGCGTCGGTCTCGGCGTCCGGGTCGGGGCCGGGCGCCCACGGGCTGGTCACGACTCGCTCTCGTCCGCCCCCGCCTCGCGGACGACCAGGGCGAGCCCGGTGAAGGGCCCGAGCTCGACGGTGAACCCGCCGAGGTCGTCGACGGTGCCGACCGGCCGCAGGTTGGCGAGGTCGACCACGCGGCCGGCCGGGATGTGCTCGCTCTGGACGCGTGCCGACAGCGCCTCGGCGGAGAAGTTCAGCACCGTGACCTGCGTGGAGCCGTCGGTCAGGCGGTTGACGAGCACGAGCATGCACTGGTGGGGCACCTCGGGCACGTCGACGAGCACGCCGCTGGCCAGGTCGTGGCGCTTGCGCACGTCCAGCACGCGCGACAGCCGGCGGGCGAACGAGTCCGGGTCGCCGAGTTGCTGCGGCAGCGAGCCGTACAGCGCCGTGGCCCGGGGCATGCCGGACGCAGACTTGGCGGCGTCGGGGGCGGCGTCCATGAGGTCGTAGGCCCCCCGCTCGATCCATCGGGTGTCGCCATCGCGGATGAGCAGGCGCACCTGCGACCGGTCGAGGGGGAGTGCGCCGACGAGGTCCCACCCCGAGAGGGCGAAGACGCCGGGCTGCCAGGCGTTGTACATGCACAGGAGGAGGTGGGCGTCCATGATGCGCCGGGTGTCGTCGGGGGAGAGGTCCTCCAGGTCGGTGATTCCCAGTGTCGCGGTGATGATGGACGCCGTGGTGCAGGCGATGCCGTTCTGCACGAACGTGGCGTTGTACGGCGCGGCGTCGCCGGTCAGCCGGTCGCGCATGGTCTGGCGGACCGTCTCGGCGAGGACCGCCCCGGCGACCTCCTCACCCCCGAACGCATAGAGGTCGTGGGCGTGCCGGGTGGCGAAGTGCACCAGCTCGTGGGTGAGCTCGTCGTGGTTCTGCAGGGCGTGCACGAGCGAGGCCTGGTCGACGCCCAGGCTGAGCGACTCGCGCAGGGTCAGGCGCAGGAACTCGGTGTCGCCCGTGGCCAACGCCACCTGGTAGGCCGGCCGGGTGATGAAGTCGTAGCTCAGGTCGGGGCCCACCGACCCCGTGTTGCGGATGTCGTCGATCGTCAGGTTGAGCTCCTGGAACGTGAAGCCGCCGACCTTGCGCACCATCGACCCGATCAGCTGGTTGGCCGCCTGGGAGAGCGGATGGCCCTCCGACCAGGCGGGCGCCTGCTCCAGGGCCTTCTCGACGCCGAGGAAGCCGTTGGCGTCCAGCCGCAGGCCCCCCGAGCCGAGGTCGAGCAGCGAGTGCAGCGCGTCGCCCATGACCAGGCGCATGCCGGCGAACGTCGGGTCGAGCCAGTTGATCGACGGCTGGCCCTCCTTGAAGTAGTGCAGGTAGACCCAGCGCCGCTCGACGCCCTGGTGGTCGCGGATCGGCGGGGTCGCCGACCAGTTCGTCTCCTTGACCCCGGGCTCGAAGAAGATGACGCGCTGCAGCGCGCCGATGATGTAGCCCTCGTCGGCCAGCGCCTGCTCGGCCTCGGGGGACAGGTTGACCGCGTCGGCGCCCTCCGGCACGTCGGGGAGCAGGTGCCAGGCATCCCGGGGGATGTCGACCATGTGGTAGATCCCCGGGTAGTCCTGGTAGTTCAGCTCGGCGAGCCGGAAGTCGGCGCCCTTGCCCGTGTGGCCCGGCACGATGTCATCGATGATCGTGCCTCCGTGGGCGGCGGCGTTCTCGCACATGTCGCGGAACTCCTGCTCGGTGCCGAACAGCGGGTCGATCTGCATGCTGATCCGGTCGAAGTGGCCATCCACCGAGGGGGTCGGCTCCCAGCCGGAGATGCCGCCGGCGAGCTTGACCGGGCCCGTGTGGATCGCGTCGATGCCGATCTCCTCGAACGCCTCCCACAGGCCGGCGTCGCCCAGTGCGCCCAGGAACGACTGTCCCGGGCGCGTCACGAGCGACAGCGGGTAGGCCGTGAACCACACCGACGCCTGCTCGACCGCTGCGCGGGGGTTCGGCGCGGCGTACGCGTTGCTCCACATGAGGTGGTGGCCCGCGAGTTGGCGGCCCAACGTCGTGGCGTCGGCCAGCATCGACTGCTCGACGAGCCAGTCGACGTAGGCGCGGTTGCGGCCGTCGGCCTCGAACGGGCGGGGCGCGAGCTCCTCCGCCCCGGCCTTCGCGCGGCGGGCACGAGGGCGCAGGCGGGCCGGCCGGGCCGCGAAGCGTTGCTGGTCGTAGCTGATCTCGGGG
>CALMPQ010000434.1 GCA_937872005.1 uncultured Propioniciclava sp. | reverse complement strand
TGATTGCGCGGGAGGAATGGACGCCGCCCGCCAAGCGCCGGGCCGCCGCCGAGGCCGCCGAGGTGCGCGACTCGCTCACCTTCAAGGCCTACGCGCTGCGTTGGATCGACGAACGGCAGGTGCGCGGCCAAGCACTGAGGCCGTCGACCGTCGACAAGTACAAGCGACTGTTGGACGCCCAGTTGGCCCCACTCGCCAAGCTGCCATTGGTCGATATCGACAAGCCCACGGCGTCCGCGTGGTATCACGCCCTCGACGCCACCAAGGCGACCACGCGGGCGCACGCCTACGCGCTGGCCAAAGCGATTCTCACGACGGCCGCTGAGGACGGGATCATCCCAACGAACCCGTTGCAGGTTCGGGGGGCCGGACGCCCGCCCCGGAAACCTGACGTGGAGTTGTTCACCCCGGCCCAGGTTGCCGCGCTGGCCGACGCCATGCCACCCGAGCACCGGGCCGCCGTCCTACTGGCCGCGTGGTGCGGCCTGCGGTTCGGTGAGCTTGCCGCGCTGCGTCGCCACGACCTCGAGCTACCCAAGGACGGCCCTGCCCGCGTCCACGTGCGCCGGGGCGTCGTGCTCGTGGCCGGCAAGCAGACCGAGGCGGAGACCAAGACGGCCGCCGGCGTTCGGACGGTGCCCGTGCCCCCGCACATCGTGGACGACCTGCGCGACCACCTCAAGGCGCACACCCAATGGGGTGCCGAGGGGTTGTTGTTCCCCACGACCAACCCAGCCATGTTCGACTACCTGACGCCCTCCCAGTTGTACGGCAAGGCACCCCAGTACCGGAAGGACGGCACGGTCTCCAAGAACGGGCGCGGCTACTACCGGGCGCGGCACATCATCGGGCGCGATGATCTGAACTTTCACAAGCTGCGCCACTTCGCGGCCACCAACTACGCCGTGGCCGGGGCAACGACGCGTGAGCTACTGGCCGTGATGGGTCACGCCGACGCCGCCGTGGCCATGCGTTACCAGCACGCTGCGAGTGACCGCCTGTCGACTCTGGCAGCGAACGTGTCCACGCTGGCCGCCGTGGAGGCCGCGACCGGACAGGAGGCGTGATGCTGCGGTTCTACTGCGACCGGCACAAGGCCCCGCACTGGGTGGCCCAGTTTGGACGCATCGGGTACGACAGTGCCCAGGACCGCTTCGGCTCCCCTGGGCACCCGGTGTCTGCAGGGATCGGCGTAGGGGACGACCTTAGCGTTAGGTGGCCCGCAGACACCTGGGTCCTTCTCACGGCCCCGACACCAGCGAGTCACCGGAGGCGAGTACGCGAAGCCGTGGAAGGCGTTCCCGAGGCTGCACCCCAGAGGGATCGTCTGGAAGCACTCATTGCCGCGCGACGCCCCAACCCGAGAGACGAGGACCCGGGCGTCTCCCGCCCAGTGGCCGACGTTGCCGAGTACCTTGCGGGGGACGCCACCCGCTACACCTTCAACAACCGGTGTGACCGTTGCGGGTTCTCGGTTCCCCGTCGCGCCGAGAACCTGGCCCCGCTTCTGGATGGGTTTGAGCGCATGGCCGGTGCGTCCGGCCGCAATGACTTCACGCTGGCCCAGCTGCGGGACGCCGCCCGACGTTGGGACGCGACACGCCCGGACGCACGCTAGGCCGTGGATGCACGCCCCGCCGTGCTAGTCTGGTGCCACCTGTAGGGCTCTAGACCCTGCCCGGTTGAGCCAATCGGCCCCGGTCTGCACCACCCCAAGGCGGTGCCTGCTTCGGCATGCACACCTGAGGGGTTGACGTGGCTAAGACCACCGTTCCTGAACTGACCAACGCCGCCGCCGATATTGGCACGTTCTGCACCTATCCTGAGGCCGCGTCGCTGCTCGACGTAAGCGTTCGCACCCTGCGCCGGGAGACCGAGCGCGGCAAGCTGCCCCTGTACCGCGTCGGATCGGCCCGCGCACTGCGCCTGCGCACCGCCGACGTGCTGGCCCTCGTTGAGCGTGTGGCCTGAGGTGCCCGGGACGAACAACACCCGTCGCGCCGGTAACGCGACGGGTGTCGAGAACAGGTTGACCACCTACGACCAGAGTACCGACGCACCCGCCTGCCTGGACTGCGGACACCCCCTGTCGGCCCATGAATCGGTTGCCCGTGGCATCGGCCCCGTGTGCGCCCGCCGACGCCTGAGCGTGGGGGGTGCGGCATGATCCTGCCGAGCCCACTGGCCCTGTCGGTGCTGGACACCGACCCCGAGCGCGCCGCCCGCATCCTGTCCCGGGCGATTGAGCACGAGCTTGCCGAGGCACTGCCGCGCTACTGGCAGCGCCGAGCCCGAGCTTTCGCCCAGGTGGGCACCCCATCGGCCGACGCGACGGCCCGGGCATGCCGCCGACATGCCGCCCTACTCGAGGCCGAACGCCGAGGCGTGTCCATCTTGGACGTGCTCGAGGGGGTGGCCTAGATGGGGGTGCGCATCTCAGACGACTTCGGGGGCCAACGACCTCGCACCTGTCAAGAACTTGACACCTACGACGACGCTGCCGCGCCCGTGAACGCCCCCGGTGCGGCCGTGAGCACGTGGACCCGTGTGGACCTCGGGCCGACCCTCGCCGGCCTCGTGGCGGGGACGCTGGCCCGTCCTGCGCCCACCGTGGCCCCTGTCCGTGGCGGGACAGCCCTGTTCTACCCCGGCAAGGTCAACGGCTTGGCCGGGGGGTCGGGGGCCGGCAAGACGTGGCCGGTGCTTCACGC
>CALMPQ010000433.1 GCA_937872005.1 uncultured Propioniciclava sp. | reverse complement strand
GTCGTCATCGAGATCCCCGACGCCCCCGGCGCGCTGGCCCGCCTGTTCGCCGACATCGACGCCGCGGGCGTCAACGTCGAGGACGTGACGATCGACCACGACCCCGCCCGCCTCGTGGGGTTCCTGGCCGTCCACGTGGAGGAAACCGCGGCGGCCGGATTGGCCGCCGCGATGACCTCCGCGGGCTGGACGGTACGCCCCGCCGGCTAGGGCTCAGCCCTCACAACTGATCGAGGATTCCTCCTCGTCGACGTGGCACGTCAGGCGCACGGCGGAGGCAGTCAGGTCGGCCGGAACGGCGTCCACCAACTCGCGGGTGACGAGGCTCTCGCTGACCACATGGCCCGGGTCGTACACCGTTGAGCCCGGGGCCGACATCACGCGCTCGCCGAGCACCTGGCCGCCCTCCGGGTCGACCAGCACACGTCGAGGATCGACACGTCGCTCACCACACGCAACGCTGGAGCGGGCCCGAGCCCCTCCCACGCGACGAGGCGCAGGAGTTCGGCGTCGGCGTCCGGCAGTTGGTCGAGCAGGTCGAGCATCGGGTCGCGCGGCTCGGGACCGCCGATGTGCCGTGGGGGTTCAGCGGCCAGCCGTCGGACCGCCTCCGCACCTCGGGCGCGCCCGCGCTGAGCATGCAGCAGGTGGTGGTGGGCCGCCCGGTACAGCCACGAGAGAGGCGGCTCGCCGACGGCGGTCCGGCGCCGCCACGCGGTGGCGAACACCTCGGACACGACGTCGTCGGCGTCGTCGGGCCCCACCCGGCGCACCGCATAGCGGAGCACCGCGGGGTGGTGGGTGCGGTACAGGTCCTCGAACCAAGCCGCGTCGCATGTTGCCATCACACCCCCTTGTTCCCCGATCCGAGCGAAACGTTACGGGGGTTCGCACCGGTAGACTGCCCCGGTGCCCGGAGACCGACTCGTGATCGCCATCGACGGACCCAGCGGGTCCGGCAAGTCGACGACCGCCCGCGAGGTCGCCCGACGGCTTGGCCTGTCCTACCTCGACACGGGTGCGATGTACCGCGCCGTCGCCGTCGCGTTCCTGGACGCCGGGGTCAGCCCCGACGACACCGCAGCGATCATCGAGGCGACCACGACCGCGCAGATCGAACTGAGCCTCGACCCCGACGAGCGTTGGGTGCGGGTCAACGGTCGCGACGTCACCGCGCAGATCCGCGAGCCGCGCACCGCGCAGCACGTGTCGGCCGTCGCCACGATCCCCGAGTGCCGCGCCGACCTGGTCCTGCGCCAGCGCCTGCTCATGGACGCCGACCCCCGCGGCTGCGTCGCCGAGGGTCGCGACATCACCACCGTCGTCTACCCGGACGCCGACCTGCGCATCCTGCTGACCGCCTCACCCGAGGCGCGCCTGCGCCGGCGGTCGGGCGACCTCGGCGGCACGCTGACCGAGGAGCAGCTGCGCGACCAGGTGCTCCGCCGCGACCGCGACGACTCCAAGCTGGTGGAGTTCCAGACCGCAGCCGACGGCGTCCGGCTGCTCGACACATCGGACATGACCTTCGACGACGTCGTCGTCGCCATCACCACCCTGGCCGAGGAGGCCCTTTCGTGACCGAGATCAAGCCCGTCCTGGCCGTCGTCGGACGCCCCAACGTCGGGAAGTCCCAGCTCGTCAACCGTGTGATCGGCCGCCGCGAGGCCGTCGTGCAGGACAAGCCGGGCGTCACCCGCGACCGCGTGAGCTACGACGCCAACTGGAACGGCCGCGACTTCATCATCGTCGACACCGGCGGCTGGGTGTCGGACGCCCAGGGCATGGCCGCGCAGATCGCCGAGCAGGCCGAGCTGGCCATCGCCGCCGCCGACGCCGTGCTGTTCGTCGTCGACGCGACCGTCGGCATCACCGACGAGGACGAGGCCGTCGTGCGCGTGCTGCGCCGCTCGGGCAAGCCCGTCGTGCTGGCGGCGAACAAGGTCGACGACCAGCGACTGGAGGCCGAGGCGGCCGGCATGTGGAACCTCGGGCTCGGTGAGCCCTTCCCGGTTTCGGCCCTGCACGGCCGCGGTTCGGGCGACCTGCTGGACGCCGTCCTCGACGCCCTGCCCGAGGCGCCCGAAGCCGACTACGACGAGGTCGGTGGGCCGCGCCGCATCGCCATCGTCGGCAAACCGAACGTCGGCAAGAGCTCGCTGTTGAACAAGCTCACCGGCCAGCAGCGTTCGGTCGTCGACAACGTGTCGGGCACCACGGTCGACCCCGTCGACGAGCTGGTCGACCTGGGTGGCGAAGAGTACCGCTTCATCGACACCGCCGGGCTGCGCCGCCGCGTGAAGGAGGCCTCGGGTCACGAGTACTACGCCTCGCTGCGCACCCAGCAGGCCATCGAACGCGCCGAGGTCTGCGTGATCGTGATCGATGCGTCGGAGACGATCTCCGATCAGGACCTCAAGATCCTCTCCATGGTGGAGGAGGCCGGCAAGGCCATGGTGATCGCCTACAACAAGTGGGACCTCACCGACGACGAGCGCCGCCGCTACCTCGAGCGCGAGATCGAGCGCGACATCCACGCCTTCAGCTGGGCACCCCACGTCAACATCTCCGCGTTGACCGGCCGTAACGTCGACACGCTCAAGAAGGCCGTGGACGCCGCCCTCGAGGGCTGGGAGACCCGCGTCACCACCGGCAACCT
>CALMPQ010000432.1 GCA_937872005.1 uncultured Propioniciclava sp. | reverse complement strand
GGCCCCGTTGTGTAGCGGCCTAGCACGCCGCCCTCTCAAGGCGGTAGCGCGGGTTCGAATCCCGTCGGGGCTACGAAGACCCCCTCCGGCACCACCCGGAGGGGGTCTTTTCGCATCCTCGACCGGCCCGTCCAGGGGGCGGGGAGGCGTCCCCGGGGTGATGCCTCACCCCGGTCTGCAAGCCAGCAACTGCCCTCTGACTGGGGGTGTTGTGTCGTCTCGATTGCACAACAGCGTTTTACCAAGGGGTCGGTCCTCGCGTATCCTGACGGAGCCGTTGACGGGGGTCGCCGGCTGTTTCAGTCGGAAGGTGGAGCATGTTCTTCCGGATCGCGGTCCGACGCAGCGGTGTCGTCCTGTGGGACGTCGCCATGTGGGCCCTTGCCCTGGTCGCCCTGGTCCTGCTGCGTTTCGACCTCTCCCTCTCGGCCGAGCGGTGGGCGCAGACCGTCCAGTACTTCCTGCTCGCCACGCTCTGCCAGGTGTTGATCGGCTTTGCCGTCCACCTGTACCTCGGTCGGTCGCGGCTGGGCAGCTTCGGCGAGGTGTCGCTGCTGGGCCTCGTCGTGCTCGTGTCAGCCGTGATCTCCGGTGGCGTGGGCTTCCTCGTCTCTCCCGAGTTCTCCCGATCCGTCGCGGTCACCACGCCGGCACTGGCCCTCTTGGGCATGGTCGGCGGACGCGTCCTGTTCCGTGCCTTCTACAGCGATGACCTGCGCCGGGCCAAGGGTGCGGCGACCCGTGCGCTGATTTACGGCGCCGGTGACGCCGGCTCCCAGGTGGCCAAGCTGGTCGACACCGCGGTCGAGCCGCCCTACACCATCGCCGGCTACCTCGACGACGACCCCAGCAAGAAGTTCCTGCGCATCCGCGGCTACCGCATCCTGGGTCGTGGCGAGGATTTGGAGGGCGTCGCGTCCCAGACGGAGGCGGAGACGCTGATCCTGGCCGTCTCCGAGGCGTCCCCCCAGTTCCTCGCCGACCTGGACGCCCGCGCCAAGGCCCTCGGCCTCAAGCTCGTCGTCGTGCCCCCGGTGCGGGAGATGATCGACGGACGGGTCGAGCTGGACAAGCTCCGCCAGTTCAACGTCGCCGACCTGTTGGGACGGCGTCCGATCAAGACCGACCTCTCGGAGGTCGCCGGCTACCTCTCCGGCAAGATCGTGCTGGTCACCGGCGCCGGCGGCTCGATCGGCTCGGAGCTGGCCCGCCAGCTGAAGAAGCTCGGCCCCGCGAAGCTGCTGCTGCTCGACCGCGACGAGTCGGCGCTGCACGCGGTCCAGCTGTCGATCTACGGCCAGGGGCTGCTCGACACCGACGACATGGTGCTGTGCGACATCCGCGACAGCGAAGCGCTGATGAAGATCTTCCGGCGCCACCGCCCCGAGGTCGTGTTCCACGCCGCCGCGCTCAAGCACCTGCCCATGCTGGAGCAGTACCCCGACGAGGGCTGGAAGACGAACGTGCTCGGGACGCTCAACGTGCTGGACGCCGCCCACCAGGTGGGCGCCGAGCGCTTCGTCAACATCTCCACCGACATGGCGGCGGACGCCACCGCCGTGCTGGGCCAGACCAAGAGGCTGGCTGAACGTCTCACCGCGCACTATGCCGAGCTCACCGGTCGGCCGTACCTGTCGGTGCGCTTCGGCAACGTGCTCGGCTCGCGGGGTTCGGTGCTGTACGCCTTCCGTACGCAGATCGAGCGCGGGGGTCCGTTGACCGTCACCCACCCCGATGTGACTCGCTTCTTCATGACGATCCCCGAGGCGTGCGAGCTGGTGCTCCAGGCCGGCGCGATCGGCCAGCCGGGCGACGCGCTCGTGCTCGACATGGGCGAGCCGGTGAAGATCGTCGACGTCGCCAAGCGGCTGCTGGAGGAGTCCGGCCGCACCGACATCGAGATCACCTACACCGGCCTGCGGCACGGCGAGAAGCTGCACGAGGTGCTGTTCAGCCAGGGCGAGGATCACAGCGAGACCCAGCACCCGCTGATCTCCTGCGTGCCGGTGCCGCCGATCATCCCCCGTGACGTCGTCGCGGCCGACTCATGGGACGAGCTCGTGGCCGACTACGACCCCAGGCGCGCGCTGTGAGCGACGCGAGGATCCACTTGTCGTCACCTGACGTCGGGCAGGAGGAGGAGGACGCCCTGATCCGGGCCTTCCGCTCCAACTGGATCGCACCGCTGGGCCCCGAGGTGGACGCCTTCGAGGCCGAACTCGCCGCCGTGTGCGGGCGTGCCCACGCGGTGGCGCTGGCGTCCGGCTCGGCCGCGCTGCACCTGGGGTTGCTGGTGCTCGGGGTTCAGCCCGGCGACGTCGTGCTCACCGCGACCATGACCTTCGCGGCGACCGCCAACACGATCACCTACACCGGCGCCGAGCCCGTGTTCGTCGACTGCGACGAGACCGGGAACATCGACCCGGACCTGCTCGCCGAAGCGCTGGACACGTTGGTCGCCGAGGGGCGCCGCGTGGCGGCGATCGTCCCGGTGGATCTGCTGGGCAAGGCGGCCGACCACACGCGCATCGCGGCCGTTGCGGCGGCGCACGGCGTCCCGGTGCTGTCGGACGCCGCGGAGTCGCTCGGGGCCGCGCACGCCGGCCGCCCGGCGCCGTCGTACGGCGTGGCCGCCGCCGTGTCGTTCAACGGCAACAAGATCATGACCACCTCCGGCGGGGGAGCGCTCCTCACCGACGACAAGGCGTTCGCCGACCGGGTGCGGTACCTCGCGACGCAGGCCCGCCAACCGGTGGTGCACTACGAGCACACCGACATCGGCTACAACTACCGCCTCTCGAACCTCCTCGCCGCGCTGGGCCGGGCCCAGCTCGCCCGGCTGGAGGCGATGATCGCCCGCCGCCGTGCGCTGCGCGCGCACTACCGGGAGCTGTTCGCCGGGGTCCCGGGCGTGTCGATTTTCGGGGAGCCGTCGGAGGAGGACAACTGCTGGCTCACCTCCGTCCTGGTGGACGCCGACGCGGCGGGCTTCAGCGCCGAGGACGTCCGGCTGGCGCTGTTGGAGGCCAACATCGAGGCGCGCCCGCTGTGGAAGCCCATGCACCTGCAGCCCGTGTTCGCCGGGGCGCGCGCGTTCGTGAACGGCACCAGCCAGCGCCTCTTCGAGACCGGCCTGTCCCTGCCGAGCGGCTCGGTGCTGACCGACGTCGAGGTCGCCCGCGTCGACGCCGCCCTGGCACCCTTCGTGGGCGGCCGCCGTGGCTGACAGGACGCGGTACGACGCCACCAAGCGCGCGCTGGACGCCTCCGTGGCCGCGGTCGGGCTGGTGGCCACCGCCCCCCTCCAGGCCGTCGTTGCGCTGGCCGTGCTGGCCAAGCACGGACGCCCCGTGCTGTTCCGCCAGCCGCGCCCGGGCAAGGACGGTCGGGTGTTCGAGCTGGTGAAGTTCCGGACGATGCTGCAGCCCGACGCCCAGCGCGTGTCGGACGCCGACCGGCTCACGCCGCTGGGCCGGTTCCTGCGGTCTACCAGCCTGGACGAGCTGCCGACCCTGTGGAACGTCCTCAAGGGCGACATGAGCCTGGTCGGGCCGCGGCCGCTGCTGGTGCAGTACCTCGAGCGGTACAGCCCCGAGCAGGCCCGCCGGCACGAGGTGCGCCCGGGCATCACCGGGCTGGCGCAGGTCCGCGGCCGCAACGGCCTGGACTGGGACGAGAAGCTCTCCCTCGACGTCGAGTACGTCGACCATCGGTCGTTCGCGCTCGACCTGCGGATCCTCTGGGAGACCGTCGCCGTCGTGGTGCTGCGGCGGGGGATCAGCGCCGACGGCCACGTGACGATGGCGGAGTTCCAGGGGTCGGCCCGGTGACCCAGCAGGTGGTGGTGATTGGCGCGTCCGGGTTCGGACGCGAGTGCCTCGACGTGCTGGACGCCATGGTCGCGGCCGGCGCCGACCTGACGGTGCTGGGCGTGGTGGACGACGCCATCGCTGAGGTCAATCTCGAGCGGCTGGCTGCCCGGTGGGTGCCGTTCCTCGGGACGCGTGCCGCGTGGCTCGCCAGCGACCCAGGCCCGGTCGCCTACGTGCTGGGGATCGGCAGCCCGGGGGTCCGGCGTCGTCTGGCCGCGGAGTTGGACGCCGCCGGCCTGCGCGCGTTTACGGCGATCCACCCGTCGGCGATGTTCGGGGCCCAGGTGGTGTTGGACGAGGGGGTCGTGGTGTGCGCCGGGGTGGCGGTCTCGAACAACGTGCGGCTCGGTCGGCACGTGCACGTCAACCCGAACGCGACTATCGGCCACGACGCCGACCTGAGGGACTTCGTCTCGATCAACCCGGCTGCCGTGATCTCGGGCGAGGTGGTCGTGGGGCCCGCTACCTTGGTGGGCGCTGCCGCGACGGTGCTGCAGGGCCTGACGGTGGGTGAGCGGACGGTCATCGGCGCGGGCGCGGTGGTCACGAAGTCGGTACCCTCAGACGTGGTCGTGGTCGGCGTACCGGGTCGTTGGTAACACGAATGAGGAGAACGATGCAGCAGGTGGAGGACGTCCAGATCGCGGTGGTCGGGCTCGGGTACGTGGGGCTCCCCCTCGCGGTGGAGTTCGCCAAGCAGCTGCCGGTGGTGGGGTTCGACATCAAGGAGTCGCGCGTCGCTGAGTTGCAGGGCGGCCACGATCGGACGCTGGAGGTGTCGGACGCCGAACTCGCCGAGACGGCACGCCTGACCTTCACCGCCGACCCGGCGGACATCGCGGGTTGCACGGTCTTCATCGTGACCACCCCGACCCCGGTGAACGAGCACAAGCAGCCGGACCTCTCCCCGGTGCTGTCGGCCACCGAGACGATCGCGAAGGTGATCAAGCCCGGCGACGTGGTGATCTACGAGTCGACGGTCTACCCGGGTGCCACCGAGGAGGAGTGCGTGCCCGTCCTGGAGCGCGTGTCCGGACTGCGCTTCAACGAGGACTTCTTCGTCGGCTACAGCCCCGAGCGGATCAACCCGGGCGACAAGGAACACCGCGTCAACTCGATCGTGAAGGTGACCTCGGGTTCGACCCCCGAGGCGGCGGCGTTCGTGGATGCCCTCTACCGCCGCATCATCACCGCCGGCACGCACCTGGCGCCGTCGATCAGGGTGGCCGAGGCGGCGAAGGTGATCGAGAACACCCAGCGGGACGTGAACATCGCGCTGATCAACGAGCTGGCGATCCTGTTCAACCGGCTGGGCATCGACACCGAGGACGTGCTGAAGGCCGCCGGCACCAAGTGGAACTTCCTGCCGTTCCGGCCCGGCCTGGTGGGCGGGCACTGCATCGGCGTGGACCCGTACTACCTGACCCACAAGGCCCAAGCGGTGGGCTACCACCCCGAGATCATCCTCGCCGGACGCCGCCTCAACGACTCCATGGGCGCCTACGTGGCGTCGCAGTTGGTGAAGCGGATGACGAAGGAGGGCATCCCGGTCAAGGGGGCCCGGGTGCTGGTGATGGGTTTGACGTTCAAGGAGAACACCCCCGACCTGCGCAACACGCGCGTGGTCGACATCATCGCCGAACTCGAGGACTACGGCATCGCCGTCGACGTCCACGACCCCTGGGCGGATCCGGACGAGGCACGTCAGCACTGCGGCATGGCGCTTGTGGCAGAACCGGACGCCGGCGCCTACGACGGCATTGTTCTCGCCGTCGCGCACAGGGAGTTCA